>URYP01000025.1 GCA_900552115.1 uncultured Oscillospiraceae bacterium
AGGTTACCCGACCGTTATCCTGCAAAATCTCATGCTCGTTAAACTCCAGAAAGCGGTCGAGGTGTATCGCCCAATCCTTAATGGTCATCGGAATATGACGTCCCGTCTGATATTCCGCATAGTCCAGGTACATGGAGACGATCCGCTCTAGCGCTTGCAGTTCATTCTGAGACAGATAATTCTTCGCAATACGCTCCAGGAGGTGGTCGAAGTATTGTATAATAAGTCCCAATAGAAAAATCGCTGAGCTCTCACGACCTCAACGATTTTTTGTATTAGGAACTTGTTTTACAGCCCCTCCATAATTAACAATCATATCCCAAACCGATGGTTTTTGCGGTCCTCTTGCTCCGAACTAAATTCAATTACAATGATCTTCCCACACCCAACATATATCCCTGCAATCACGTCCTGAAAAAAGTGCTTAAAGTCATAAAATGGGATGTTCTTAAAACAATCTGAAAAACCAATATCAGAAAGATGATATAGGTTATGCTGAACATAAAAGTCATAGCACTTTTTCAGATAGTCAACCTGCGGAATAGCTTGTGTGCCAACGCTATTTTCGAGCTGTTGGAGTTCCACGGATAGTCTTTCTATCGTACTTTTCAGCTGATCAATCTGAACATTTGGCACATCAGAAGAATCTGTTCCATAGGGTTCCAGCCGTTCTAATTCCCGCTCTTTCATTTGCAGTTCAAATTTTAACTTTCTCTGTTTATCTTGAATATCCTCCTTTGCGGAACCACCACCGCTTAATAGTGAACGCTTGATTTCTTCAGTATTAATAAGAGTTTTTATTCCTTCAAAGTCCTTTCCTCGGAGAAGCAATCTTTTTAGTGTTAGCGGAGAAGTAGATGGGGAGACCTGCCTATAGGCTTGTAACAAATTAAGGATGTAGTTCAGCACGAAATTACCTACTTCTTCATCAGTAAAGGTATTCTGGGCGCAGTAGGGGCACGAGTATGTTGCAGGGGATGAGAATTTGCGCGTGTTCTCCTTTTGCCATAAAAGCGGGATTCGATGTGCGTTACACACCAACAAATCGGCAAACAACGGCTTTCGTACATGATAGACCGTATCTTTTCGTTCGGCATATCGCTGCTGGCACCGCTCAAATTGTTTTTTGGTGATAATAGCTGGGTGGTTGTTTTCCACGAGGACTAAATCCTTCTCAGCGTTTATAACCCGTTCTTTCTTTGAGGTGTAGCTGCGATAGTTGTATCGCAGAGCGCCGGTATAAAAGATATTGGTCAGCATTCGCTCGATTGTGGGCATCTGCCATTTTTTCTTGACCCGCTCCTTCAGAGGGAGACTGTTGAGGTGTTTTGCAATGGCGTAAATCGTGGTTCCTTGGTCAAACATGTCAAAGATCAAGCGGATGATATGAGCCTCCGTTTCTTCAATAGAATACTCCTTGGTTTCTGAATCTCTGCGATAGCCAAAGGGGATTCGGAAGCCCGTGTACTCTCCAGCTTCTGCTTTTGAAAGCAGGACAGCCTTGGACCGTTCTGCTGCATTGTGTCTTTCCAGCTCCGCGAAAATAAGGATCATTTTCAGAAGCGCCTGCCCCACGATGCTGGATGTATCGAATTGCTCAGCCAGACTGATAAAGGCGATCCCTAACGCCTGTAATTCCTGATACATATCCGTGAAATTTATAATATTTCGACTGATTCGGTCTATTTTCCATACAAGTAGGTGGGTGAATTCTCCGGCGCGTATACGCTGCAGCATTTTTTGATAATCCGGTCGGTCGGTGGAGCCGGCGGAAAAACCTGCATCTTCAAATATTTCATAGTCTGGAATTCCCAGAATGTCATTACAGTATCGAATCAGGTCATTTCTCTGTACGCCTCTGCTTTCCTTATCTAACTGCATAACAGTAGATACACGAATGTAAATTGCTCCCTTAGCCATTTTCCTGCACCTCCTCGTCCTTGTAAATAAAGCGATGTTCATAGCCGTTCTGAAAAACAATCGACGCCACACGCCTCTGCCGGATATAACATTTGGATAACACCGCATTCAAAAACAGCTTCAGCTCCATGGGATCAATCTTTTTCTTGAGAGAAAAGTAATCGATATACCGTTCTTTGTTCAGGCTGTTTTCAAGAATAAAGTTACTGACTAACGCAGTGAAATATACACTGGTGACATCGGAGATCGCCCCAGATTCCAGCGCAGAGAGCTTTTGGTTTACCGCGTCTAATTTTGCCTCCAGCTTGTTTTTCTCTTCAAAATACTCCGTTTCGCTCATATCCGAATCGGCGTACATGAAAAGCTGGTGAAGCCTGCTCAGCGCACGTTCGTGGCTGCTTTTTTCACCGAGATAAATTGCCTTTTGATCCGGTGCGGCTTCATGGTCGGGAAGATTGGGTTCATAATAGACGGGATGTTCAGAGAACACCTGCGTCTTAAGTGCTTGATATAACTGATCTAAGCCCGCCGTCTCAATGTGCGCAACCTCATTGAAGGCTTCTCCCCGGAGAAGTTTACTTTCCAATGTTTCAATGGAGGTGCTTTTTCCAAAGGTTTTCTGAATCCGGTACATGTTGGCGACGTAGTTCAGGATAAAAGGACCGATCATGGAATCACTGGCAAAGGGGTTCTCGCACAGCCCGTGCCGTTTGTTATAGCAGGAATAGTTGCTGGGAATGATCCCTCCCTTCGATTTCAGCGGCTTGCCTATCTGGGCGGCCATCATAGAGCCGCAGTAATCGCAATAAAGCAGTCCGGCCAGTACATGGCAATTTCCACGAAAATAAGTGGAACGGTCGGAGCCGATCATGTTCCTCTTAAGCAAAGCGTGGCAGCGTTCAAACTGTTCTGTGTCGATGATTGCCGCATGATGGTTGTCGACCGTGATCCATTCATCCTCGGGTTTTAATTTCCCAGTCACAGAGATACGCCGCTTGTTATAGACCATAGTACCCTTGTAAACCTGATTGCGAAGAATCAGACAGACCGTGGAAGGGTTCCACTTCTTGCCGGCCTTTGTGGTAATTCCCTTCTGGTTCAGAAACTTTGCCACGGCGGTAGAAGACTGCATACGTTCATAGGAGTCGTAGATGAGTTTTACAACCTCAGCTTGCTCCGGATGGATGCTGAAGGACTTGGTTTCTTTGTGATAAACGTACCCGAGCGGCACTTTTCCGCCGTTCCAGGAACCGTTTTCCGCGCGTGATATCATCACCGCAGTAACGCGTTCTGATGTCATTTGGCGTTCCAGCTCTGCAAAAACCAGGATGATTTTGAGCATGGCTTCTCCGATGGCGGAAGAGGTGTCAAACTGCTCGTTCTTGCTGATAAAGGCGACGCCGAGGTCTTTGAGTTCTGCATACATTTCCGCAAAGTCCAGCAAGTTTCTGCTGATGCGGTCTATCTTCCAAACCACCAGATGCGAAAATTCTCCGGTTCGAAGCTTACTCATCATTTTCTGGTAATCCGGACGGTCTGTATTCTTGGCTGAGTACCCGGCGTCTCGAAAGATTTCATAGTCCTTGATATTCAAAACCAGCGTTGTGTAATTGATCAGTTCCCGTTCCTGCACCTTCAGGCTGTCCTTGTCGATCTGATATGCTGTCGAAACTCGAATGTAAAGCGCGGCTTTCTTGGCTTTAGATGTGGATAGGCTGTTTTTCTTTCTCTGTGCCATATCTGCACTCCTTTCGTCTTCAATGGATTCAAAGTGAAGATGAAAGAGAGTGGATGCAGTAAAGAATTGGGGTAAAAAAGACTTAGATTGTAAGCAAAAAATAGAAATGGTAGAGCGATATAAGAATTCTTCATTTTATAAAGCAAAGCAAATCCCCTTCGGATGATAAAACATCATTCGGAGGGGATTTGCTTTGCAAGAATCAATGAATCTGATTTTGGACTCAATGTCTTTCATATTTACGTTGGAGAGGGAAACCACTTTTCTGTGTTTTCATATCTCACAAGAAATCATTTTGGCACATAAAAGGAGGAGCGGAAATGAATCAATTTTTGAAGGACCGTTACATCGACTTTAGCATTACGGAAGTAGTGCAAACAGGGGATGGGTATGGCTTTGAAATTCAGCTGCATTACAAGGACGGGAGTACAGTTCGGCTTTCAGGGCCATCCTGCAGCTCGTCCGGGGAAGCGGAGAAATCCCGGAAGGAGCATGAGAAAAGCCTTAGAAATCATTCCTACATTATTGATCCTGATTTGAGAGTGAGCGAATTCTTTGAAGCATGGTTGAGTCAGGTCGCAACCCCCAAAATATCTAAGGCTGTATTTTCTGCGTACGAGAACGCTGTCCAGTATATCGTTGGGCGTTATGGCAGGCTCAGATTGAGTTTGATGAGCGAGGCACATATCGTATCTATCTTTAAGGGCGCGGTAGAATGCCCGATGCAAGAGCCTGAATTTGTAAAGGAGGTATTGAAGAAAGCGCTGAAATTCGCAAAAAAGGTCGGGTATATCTGCTATGATCCAGCCAGAGACGAAATGTTGTTTTCCGCATGGTTTATAGGAGACGACGGATTATCCAGCGCGGATGATATTGAAACATCTGAGGACGGATGGCCGATATGGGATTGCGGCGAAATTATTGACGAATACATTAAAGAGCTTGGGATGTAGTCTTTGTAGTAGGAGTAACCAACGCCGTGCTAAAATAATGCTTGTTATTTTGGCCTGTTCAGAGGCTTAAAATCTCTAAAATTTGGAAGGAGCATAAAAATGCAAAAGAAAAACACTGTAATTCATGAAAGGAATTCATGGTATTTCCGCTACAAAGAAGTAAATGAAGAGGGGGAAACCAAGTATATGAAAAAAGGAGGCTTTGCCACCAAAGAGGAAGCGGAATATGCAGCCTTTCTATTTGAAGAGCGGAGGAACCACAATCATGAAACTGAACGGGCGGGAAAGGGCGCCGGTTATATGTCGTTCCGAGATTATCTGCAGGAGTGGTTTGATAACCGAGACAGTATTAAGGGAGTCACCCGTTTGGTTTATGAGCGCGTTTTAGAACTCATTTTGCCAGAGATGGACGATATTGTATTGGGAAGCGTCAACTCAAACTACCTGTCGCAGCTGATCACAGCGATTTCCAGGCAAAGAGCCTCCTACGGAGAAAAGCTATACGAGCTTTTTAGTATGGCGATTGGAGACGCATTCAGACAAGAATTGATCGCCTATAATCCCATGGTCAATGTTAAGAAACCGACTCGTCAGAAAAAAGAATTGGTTCGTTTGAATGAGGAACAGCGGAAAACCTTATTCCGTGCTGTGTTTGCATGTGAAGGCCGGTTTGAGTTACTGCTAGCTCTTTTATGTGGGTTAAAGAAAGGGGAAATCTATGGGCTGAAGTTTACCGATTTCAACATAAATAAAAAAACGGTGCATGTGCAGCGGCAGGTACAGCCTGATATGGTGGGAGAGAGAGAAGGGTTGAGCCAGACAGAGAAAGAGTTGGGGGCGTTTTCCAGCAACCGGGTTTTATCGGTTCATCCACTTATATTGAGGGAGCTTCAATACAAGAAAGCGGCTATAGAGAACAATAAAAAAACATATGAGCGTAGATACCATGATTTTGGCTATGTCAGTTGCCAATAATTATTTGAGTGAATACACACCATATATGAATAAAGCAGCCGCTAATTCTAGCGGCTGCTTTTTATTATAATTTGGAATATCCGTATCCGTTCACCAGGGCGTCCAGCTTTTGCCCCTGACGGCACAGGGGACATTCATGGCTGGGATAGGTTTTATAGTCGGGCACATCGTCCGGACCGAATATGGCGTGAATGTCCAGTCCCTCCACCTGATCCTTGGCACTGAAAATGGCGGATACGCCAGACACGGTGCCGCCATAGTACTGAATGCATTCCGCGCTTTTGCGGACGGTTATACCGGTGGTGACCAGGTCTGTCAGTACCAGCACATGCTTGCCACGGATCATCGGCTGGATATTATCGCGGAAAATCATCTGTCCATTGGTATCATGCTCCGGTGTAACGATATAAATGGTCTGGTGAGCGTTTATCGACTGAAACCCCGACCGGTTCAGCTCCTGCGCCAAATAAGCGCCTATTATCTGGGTACCGTCCAGACAAAGGATGGTGTCCACGATCGTATGGGAGATATAATGCTGTAGCAACGCCTGCGCCACCAATTCCGCTTCACTCTGCCGGGTTTTCAGCGTCGTCATATCCATGTAGTAGTTTACATGCGAGTGGCTGGTCACAAAATGGCCTTGAGCAATTTTCAGCGGCACATCGTTATCTTTGGACTGTATTTTGACGATACGGGTTTCCATATATACGACCTCCTGTGTTCGTTGTTGTATTCCGGTTTGGTTTTTAGTATTATAACAAATTCACAGGTAAAAAACAAGTAGAATTAGTGGATTCCATCAAAATATGCCAGACAAATTGTGCTTGATGTTTACAAGGGGGGAGCGTATAATGATAAATGACTGTTTTTAATACAGAATTGTTTTATAGAAAGCAGGCGAGATGGCATGACCATCGCGTTTCAGCCGGTAATGACACCGCAGGATATAGAACAGACAGCCAAAATGGCCGACAGCATCTGGCACGAGTACTTTACCCCGCTCATTGGGGAAGCACAGGTGGCCTACATGCTGGCCAAATTCCAGTCGGCATCCGCTATAACCCGGCAAATCGAGTCCGAACATATGCAGTATTTCCGCATTATGCAGGATGGCAGTATAGTTGGATACACGGGTATACGCGAAGACGCTGACAGCCTGTTCCTGTCAAAACTCTATATTGAAAAAAGCCACCGGGGGAAGGGGCTGGCCCGGCAGACAGCGACGTTTTTAGCTGACCGTTGCCGCGCGCGACAGCTATCCAAAATATGGCTGACAGTCAATCGTCACAACAGTCCCACCATTGCCGCCTACCAAAAATTGGGATTTGTCATTGTCCGTGAGCAGGTCGCCGACATCGGCGAAGGGTTTGTGATGGACGATTACATAATGGAAATGGCGCTGCCCCTGTCCGATGAACACGACTAAAAAGGAGGCGTATCCAAACATGGGTGAAATTTTACAAGCCCAGCATCTCAGCAAAACCTTTCGATTGTCCGCCAAGCAGCAGCGGCTGGAAAAGAGCCACCAGAAAATAAAAGTCGCCGTCGACGATTTATCGTTTTCCGCTTATGAGGGGGAAATTTTCGGTCTGCTCGGCCCGAACGGCGCCGGAAAAACCACCACGCTCCGCATGCTGGCAACTTTGATAAAACCGGACAGCGGCGACGCGGCGCTGGATGGTGCGAGCATTGTGTCGCAGCCGGATATTGTCCGTGGTAAAATTGGCTTTTTGACCAGCGAACTGAAGCTGGAAGAATTTTTTACGCCAAATTATCTATTCAACTTTTTTTCCGATCTTCATAAAGTAGACCCGGCGATCCGGGATAAACGCAAAAAAGAGCTGTTCGATAAATTCGGTATCAGCGAGTTTGCGGAGGTGAAAGTCGCCAATTTGTCCACCGGTATGAAACAAAAGGTCTCGCTGGTTATTTCGATTGTGCATAACCCTCCCATCATCATTTTTGATGAACCGACCAACGGCCTGGATGTACTGACCGCCAAGGTGGTTACCGACTTTTTGCTGGAACTGCGGGAACAGGGAAAAACCATTATCGTTTCCACCCATATTTTCAGTCTCATAGAAAAAATATGCGACCGGGTGGGCGTTATTATCAACGGAAAAATGATTGTCTGCGATACGCTCGATGCCGTCTGTGCCGGAAAGAGCCTGGAAGATCGCTTCTTTGACATTTATGCGGAAACGGTAGGTGACCAGACATGAGAAACGGCATCTGGACGATTATGAAAAAAGAGCTGGCCCGCTTTTTTGGGGACAAACGCATGGCGGTGACCACCATCCTTCTCCCGGGCCTGCTCATCTATATTGTATATACGATTATGGGCAACGCCATTGGCAATATGACATCGGTAGACGAGGAGTATGTCCCGTCCATCGCGGTCGTCAATCTGCCGGCGTCAATCGACGCCGCCGCTAAAGCCGGCAGCATTACGCTGAAGACGATTACACAGGATCAGATGGATACCGTCAAAGAACAGATTACGGATCAAAAACAGGACCTATGCATCGTCTTTCCGGAAGATTTTGATGCCGCTGTGGCTAATTATCAGCCGTCCTCCGGTTCCCCGGCTCCCAATATTGATATGTACTATAACACCGCTTCCACAACGTCTCACAGTGCTTATACCATGATGACGGAACTGCTCGACCGGTACGAGGCCACCCTGTCTAACAGGTTTGATATCAATAACAGCAATACCGCTTACGACCTGGCCAGTCAGAAGGATACGACCGGCACCCTGTTTGCCTCCATGCTGCCCATGCTGCTGCTGATCTTCCTGTTCTCCGGCTGCATGGCGGTCGCTCCGGAATCGATAGCCGGCGAGAAGGAACGTGGTACCATCGCCACCATGCTGATTACGCCGCTCAACCGCAGCTATTTGGCGGTCGGTAAGATCGGGGCGCTGGCGATCATTGCGCTGCTAAGCGGTATTTCCAGCGCGGCCGGTACCATTCTGGCCCTGCCCAAGCTGATGGGAGCCGCCTCAGACCAGCTCAACGCTATGGTCTACAGTATTTCGGATTATCTGCTTCTGGGCGTGGTTATCCTCTCCACGGTGCTTCTTCTTATCACACTCATTTCCATTATCTCCGCTTATGCCAAGACCATTAAAGAAGCGCAGACCGCCATTATGCCGCTGATGATAATCACCATGCTGGTGGGCGTAACGGCCATGTTTGGGGACGGGTCGCAAACGGGAATCGCGTATTATTTCATCCCGTTATACAATAGCGTACAGTCCATGGTGGGTATTTTCTCCTTTGACTTCACCTCCACCAATATCCTGATTACGGTAGGCAGCAATCTTGTGTATACCGGAATCGGCGTGTGGATTCTGACTAAGATGTTCAACAGCGAAAAGATCATATTCTCCAAATAAACGAAAACGGCCTATCTGGTACTTTAACCAGATAGGCCGTTTTTTTAATGTCAATCATCCCAATGCCACGTCAAGAATCATCATAACCAGGAAACCACCCATAACGCCGAGCGTCCCCGTATGGGAGTGTTCGCCCAGGTGTGCCTCGGGTACCAGTTCTTCGATGACCACATACATCATCGCACCGGCAGCGAATGAGAGGAGCCAGGGCATCAGCGGCTGGATGGAACCGGCAATCAGAACCACCAGGATACCGAAAATCGGCTCCACGATTCCCGACAGGCTCCCATAGACGAACGATTTTCCTGAGGATAGCCCCTCCTGCCGCAGGGGTAGGGAAATGGCCGCCCCCTCCGGGAAATTCTGAATACCAATGCCGATGGCCAAAGCGAGGGCGGAGGTATACATGGTGGCGTTGGCCGTATTCTGCGCCGCCAGCGCAAACGAAAGGCCGACCGCCATCCCTTCCGGGATGTTGTGGAGCGTGACCGCCACCACCAGCAGGGTGGTTCGTTTCCAGGAGGAGGAAACACCCTCACTTTCTTTGGACCCGGGATGAAGATGGGGGAGCACCCGGTCCATCAGCATCAGGAACACCACGCCCAGAATAAAGCCGCCAGCAGCAGGGATCCAGGCGATCTGGCCCGCGTCCGCGGCCTGGTTCATAGCCGGTATCAGCAAACTCCAGACCGAGGCGGCGATCATGACGCCGGCCGCAAAACCCAGGAAAATCCGCTGCACCGTCGTACTGACGGTTTTTCGGAAGAAAAACACCGTGGCCGCGCCCAGGGTCGTCATCAAAAAGGTGAATCCGGTACCGGCCGCCGCCCAGGTAATTGGATCGTTCATGCACATCCCTCCCCAAGTTATTGTATTAGTATAAACGGAAACAGGTTCTTTACCCATTATAAAAAAGAGCGCCCCGTTTGTCAAAATATATCCGCATTCAAAAAAGGCCCGCTGATTTCAGCGGGCCTTTTTTACATTAACATCGTTTCATCGATCCCATTTATCGCACAAAGAATGGATTTGATCGGTAAAGCGGGACAAATCCTTGTTGGCGCCGCCCTTGTTGTGGCGGATAACATCCATGAGCCGCTGGCCGGCAGTGAGCAGCCGCTCAAACATGGCTGAAGCGCGCGCCTCACGGGCCGGCGACGTTTTTTTCTGACGCGAGCCTTCCGCGACCCATGCCCCCGAAATCAAATCATAGGCCGCTCCGGTATAGGGCGCGCTGGCATTCAGGCCAAGGTCTTCGCAGAGTCGCTGCGCAAAGGATGTGCAGACCTCATCGCTGCCATGCACCACAAATACGGCCTGAGGTTTATCCTTAAAATGCCTGATCCATTTCAGCAGGCCATCCCGGTCGGCATGACCGCTGATCCCTTCAAAACGGTCGATCTGCGCCCTCACCTCAATGTCTTCGCCAAACAGGCGCACATGCCTCGCACCGTTTATCAGGGATCGCCCCAGCGTCCCCTGCGCCTGATAGCCTGCAAAAACGACTGTGCATTCCGGCCGCCACAGGTTGTGCTTAAGATGATGCTTGATCCGCCCCGCTTCACACATACCGCTGGCCGACAGGATAACCTTGCAGCGGTCGTCGTCGTTGATCGCGCGGGAATCCTCCGAGGATACCGCCGTGTGCAGACCGGGGAAGGAGATTGGATTCACACCGCTTTGGATGAGGGCCATCGCTTCCTCGTCAAAGTAGCCGACCGTGTCTGCGCTGAAAATATGCGTGGCTTCTATGGCGAGGGGACTGTCCACATAGACCGGGAAATCCGTATGCCCCTTCACCATGCGATCCGCTTTTATTTTTCTCAGGAAATACAGCAGCTCCTGTGTCCGGCCAACGGCAAAGGAGGGAATGACCACATTGCCGCCGCGGTCAAACGTGCGCTGGATAATGGCCGCCAGTTTTTCTTCGTGATGATCGGTTTCCCCATGAAGCCGGTCGCCATAAGTGGATTCCATAACCACATAATCCGCGTCGCTCAAATATTGCGGATCGCGGATCAGCGGCTGGTTGGTGTTGCCGATATCTCCGGAGAAAACCAGTTTTTTCGTATGCGCGGCTTCGGTAATCCACAGCTCGATGCTGGCGGAACCGAGCAGGTGCCCGGCATCGGTAAAGCAAACCTCAATGCCATCCATTACCGTAAACCGCTCCCCATAGGAATGGGGAACAAAGCACCCAATCGCACCGATCGCGTCCTCCATATCATAAATGGGTTCGTAGCTTCCGTGGCCGGAACGCTTGGCTTTCCGGTTGCGCCACTCCGCTTCGAACATCTGGATATGCGCGCTGTCGCGCAGCATGATATCACACAAATCCTTTGTGGCGCCGGTTGCATGAATAGGGCCTCGGAAGCCGCGCGCGTAAAGCAGCGGCAGCCGGCCGGAATGATCGATATGCGCGTGCGTGAGCAGGACGGCGTCAATTTGTGAAGCCGCCACCGGGATTTCCTGGTTTTCATACTCGTCCGGCCCCTGTTCCATGCCACAGTCTATCAGCAGGCGCTTGTCACCGGTTTCAATATAAAAACAGCTGCCGGTTACCTCATGCGCCGCGCCCAGGAAATGCAGAATCATACACAACGCTCCTTTCTGTTTATCGCTTATATTGTACTCGCTTAATCATAAAAGTGCAATAAAGGTCGTGGGGAATTAACGTGTAATTTACAAAGGGATTCGGACATGCTATAATACGCAGAGGAAAGCCGGGCTAAAGGAAGGGGAGGGCGTATGAAAAACGGCAGGCATGTGCTGGCCAAACTGTTTTTGTCCACCTTATACCTCAGCGCTTTTACCTTTGGCGGCGGCTACGTCATTGTGACGCTGATGAAGAAAAAATTTGTCGATCAATACCACTGGTTCGACGAGCAGGAGATGCTGGATCTGGTGGCCATCGCGCAATCGGCCCCTGGCCCGATCGCGGTCAACGGCGCCATTGTTACCGGATACAAAATGGCGGGGGGAATCGGCATATTGCTGACGGTGCTGGCAACCATCCTGCCGCCGTTTATAATTCTGTCGGTCATCTCTGTGTTTTATACGGCGTTCAGCAGCAACGCCATCGTCCGCATGGTTCTGGCCGGTATGCAGCCGGCCGTAGCCGCAGTTATCGCCGATGTGGTCTTTGAAATGACAAGCGGCTTAATCAAGGAAAAAAATCTCATATCCGTGATTATCATGGTTCTGGCTTTTCTGGCTTCTTTTGCTTTCAACGTAAACGCCGTATACATTATTTTGGCCTGCTGTATCCTCGGCCTGCTCCGCACCCTGGCCCTGAGATGTAAGGAGCGCCGGCCATGATGATTTACTGGGAATTATTCATAAGCTTTTTGCAGATCGGCGCTTTCAGCTTCGGCGGAGGATATGCGGCTTTGCCGCTCATCCAGAATCAGGTGGTGGACATCCATCATTGGCTGAGCGCCACAGAGTTTGCGGACCTGATCACCATATCCCAAATGACGCCGGGGCCTATCGCCATCAATTCGGCCACCTTTGTCGGAAACCGCATCGCCGGCATGGGCGGTTCCGCGGTGGCTACGTTGGGATGCGTCTTGCCCTCCTGTATAGTGGTATCCATTCTTGCCTTTGTTTATTACCGCTACAAAAAACTGTCCATGGTGCAGGGGATTCTGGGCTCGCTGCGGCCGGCCGTAATCGCTTTGATAGCGGCGGCCGGGCTTTCAATTTTGCTGACGGCCTTCTGGCCGAACGCCTTGACATGGGAAAGCGTGCCAGATATCCGCTGGCACGCGGTGGTGCTGTTCCTGCTCAGTCTTTTTCTGCTGCGCAAGCGAAAATGGAACCCCATTCTGGTAATGGGCCTGTGCGGCGGGTTGGAAATTGTGCTGACATATGGAGAACAGGCCGTATCCGCCGTCTTGTCCGGATAATCGGATTCTATTGACGCGCTTTGCCGCCCGCGGTATACTGTTGAGCGACTGTTACAATTCAAGGAGACAATATGAACATTATTTTAACCGAGGGCCATGCCCGCAGAGGAGTATTCCAAACGCCGCACGGCGACGTTCAAACGCCCGCTTTTATGAATGTCGCCACAAGCGGAGCGATTAAAGGCGCTGTATCCGCTTATGATTTAAAGGCGCTGAAATGTCAGGTTCAGCTGTGCAACACCTACCATCTGCATGTCCGCCCCGGTGATTCGCTTATCCGGGATCTGGGCGGACTGCATGCCTTTACCGGCTGGGATGGCCCATTACTTACAGACAGCGGCGGATTTCAGGTTTTTTCGCTAGCGGGTTTGCGTAAAATAAAAGAAGAAGGGGTTACCTTCTCTTCCCACGTTGACGGAAAACGCCTGTTTATCGGACCCGAAGAAAGCATGCGTATCCAGTCTAATTTGGGTTCCACTATTGCGATGGCCTTTGACGAATGCGTGGAAAATCCCTCTCCGCACGCCTATTCCGAAGCCTCTTGCGCCAGGACCACCCGCTGGCTGATCCGCTGTAAAGAGGAAATGGCTCTGCTGAATGCCAGGGAGGGAACCATCAACCCGCGTCAGATGCTTTTCGGCATCAACCAGGGCTGTACATATGAAGACCTGCGCGTTGCCCATATGAAAGACATAGCCAAACTTGATTTGGACGGTTATGCCATCGGAGGATTGGCAGTAGGGGAGCCAAGCGAGGATATGTACCGCATCATCGATGCGGTTGAGCCGCATATGCCAGCGGACAAGCCCCGGTATTTAATGGGGGTTGGCACCCCGGTCAACATTTTGGAAGCGGTACATCGCGGCGTCGACCTGTTCGACTGCGTCATGCCCTCCCGAAACGCGCGTCACGCGCACATTTTTACGTGGAAAGGCCACCGCAACCTTCTCAATAAAAAATATGAACGGGATCTGGCCCCGCTGGACGAAGACTGCGATTGCCCGGTTTGCCGTCAGCATTCCCGCGCCTATATTCGCCATCTGTTTAAAAGTGGCGAAATGCTGGCCATGCGCCTGTGCGTCATGCACAATCTGTATTTTTACAATACGCTTATGGAACGTATCCGCGAAAGCCTGGATAATGGCCAGTATGAAGCTTTTTATCAGCAGTATCGGGAAATACTGGACAAACGCATTTAATGAAATGAATGAAATGTAAATTTTTTCATTACAGGACTTGCTATTGCCCGTATTTAACGATATAATAAAAAGGATTTTTTAGGAGGTGCCATTTAATGGAGTTTTTTACCCCTATTCTGGCGGAAGCAGCTGAACAAACCAATAGCACAGCGGGATTGTTGTTTTCTTTCCTTCCCCTGGTTCTGATTGTGGTGGTCATGTATTTTCTGATGATCCGTCCGCAGCGCAAGCAGCAGAAAAAAGAGCAGGAAATGCGCAACAACATCCGCGTTGGCGATGAAATCACCACCATCGGCGGTATCTGCGGCCGTGTCGTAAAGATTACCGAGGATGCCCTGGTAATTGAAACAGGCGCTGACCGCAACAAAATGATGGTCAAAAAATGGGCGATGCAGAGCTGCGATACCGTCCATGAAAAGGATGCCGTCGATAACGATGACGACGACGATGATGATGACGACGATTAATCGTTTCGTCGGATAACTCTCCTCATGGTTCTGACAGGTTTTGATGACCGCCGTGGTTTGTCTTTGGATAAGCGGTATATTCTTCCTCCACAGGGAGTATAGTATAAAGAATCAACATCGTGGAGGAGGCTTAACATGAACGGACATAAAGACGACACGGCGGCATGGGTGAAAATGGTACGGGCGGTCACCATTGGAGCGGCAGCCGGCACAGTTATCTGTTTGCTGCTGCTCCTGATTATGGCGGCTATTATTGCGGCGCAGGATATCCCCAAGGCTGCGGTTGTCCCCATGGCCGTGGTTGCGGCGGCGATCGGCACATTTGCCGGCGGTTTTATCTGTGCGCGCATTGCACGGGAAAAAGGGCTTTTGCTCGGCCTGCTGTGCGGCGCTCTGCTGTACCTGATGATCCTGCTGGCTGGAACCATATGGTTCCGCGATGCACACAGCGCGTATGTGTTCATCAAGCTGGCCATTCTGGTTGGCTGCGGCGGGGCAGGCGGCATTGTCGGTGTCAATCTGAAGAAACGTTAAGGATGAAGGGGGACGGATGTATCCGTCCCCCTGACTTTTCCTTTATCCCATCACCAGGTACATAATATCCTGCCATAATACATGGTTTTTCACTTGTGACAATTGCTTATTCTCTTCATATCTATCGGTTTGTCCGCATAGGATACAATATCCTAGAAAAGCGGAGGAATGGAAGATATGCGCAGGACAAACTACCGCGGCCGCATGGGGCACTCATGTCGCCGTTTTTGTGCGGAAAATCATCGTTTACTACTGTATTTGTGCTGTTTAATCCTGGGCATTGTCGGCGGACTGATGCTCATGTCCTCTTCTTATCTGACGGATGGCCCCATGTCCTCCCTCGTCGAAATAGAACCGATCGAGGGCTCGATCGCCCATGGCGTAACGCAGGTGTTTTCCAGCTGTTTTTCGGTGGCCAGCCTGCTCCTTATCCTCTTTATCTGTGGACTGTCCGCCTGCGGCGTACCCATTACCATATTAATTCCCATTTTTTATGGCCTTGGATTGGGGTTGACCCAGGCCTTTTGGGGCGCACAGGGTGGACATGGGCTGCTTTTGTCTGCTGTTTTCATATGGCCACACAGCCTTATAGAAATGATCGTGTTGATTATGGGATGCTGTGAATCCCTGCGAATGTCGCTTCTGATCGCTTCCCAGCTTCTTCCCAGCGGCTCCATTGGGGGACTATGGAAAGATTTTAAATTATACATTACCCGCTTTCTGTTGTTCGTGGCCCTGTCCTTTGTAGCGGGGGTCGTGGACGTGGGACTGAGGATGCTGTTCTTGCCCATGCTTCAGTAGCGCTGTATAAATAAAGGACAAGTAAATTAAAGGAGAATATCTATGGGGTTTCTTCAGGCAAACTACAACAAACCGGGAGCTGGCGTCCGAAAAAACGCTCCTCAAAAAAAAGAATTTGTTCTATTTTTTGAAATTTACTTTCGTAAGTTCTGGAAATTGGTTACCGCCAATTTGCTTTATGTCTTGTTCTCACTCCCGCTTGTAACCTGCGGATTGGCCGATGCGGGCATCACCTTTATCACCCGAAATTACGCGCGGGAAAAGTTTGCTTTTGTCTGGGAGGACTATCGGGATACCATTAAAAAAAACTGGAAACAGGCGCTGCCAATCGGCATTATCAATTTGGTTATAACCTTTGTTCTCGTATTTGATATTTCCTTCTTTTACGGCAGCGGGGAAGGGGTTTCCGGCATTATTATGCTGGCGTTAATCCTGTTTGTGGCGGTTGTTTTTGCCTTTATGCGCTACTATATACCGCTGCTGCAAATCACGTTTAAACTGTCCATTAAACAAATTTACAAGGACAGCCTGCTGCTGGCGGCTGTTGGTATGAAACGCAATATCATCATTACACTGGTGCTTGCGATATGGTATGTACTGGCTTACCTGTTGCTGCAGGTCAATCTGGCTATCGGCCTGGTCATTATCGTGCTGGCTTACCTGTTTGTATTCCCGGCTTTCCGCTCGTTCTTAATACAGTTCTGCATTTTTCCCGTAGTCAAAAAGCATATTATCGATCCTTACTACCGGGACCATCCGGAAGAGGATATTGACAAACGGCGCGGCCTCAATTTAGAAACGGAGGATTCGCCTGAGGAACAGGAAGAAAGCATTTTTGAAGATGTGCTGCCCGCAGAAGGGGAGGAGGCGCCCGCCTCCGTCATTAAAGGCATTCCCGCCCAATACACCGATCCTAGGGATGATGACGACGATACCATTTAATTTTAGAACCGCCGGACTAATTGTCCGACGGGTCTTCTTTGGCTTTCTTTTTCCTATCCGGTTTTCGTTTTATACCGGATAAGGGATTGGAGGACATCACATCATGTACCTGCTGATTGGAAACATGCGTATAAATTTGTGTGGTTCCCAGATTTTCATGTCCCAGCACTTCCTGCAAAACCCTCACGTCGCCGCCGTTTTGGTACATCAGCGTTGCGGCTGTGTGGCGCAGCTTGTGGGTGGAATATCGCTGTGCGCCTTCGATATGGCTCAAATAGCCTTTAACAACATAATGGACACCCTGTAGACTGATTCTCTTTTTCAAGCGGCTGAGAAAAAACGCATCCTTATCGGTTCCCTCCGCCGCCGGACGAACAGCTTTGTACTGCTCGATAGCATCCCAACAGGCGTCATTCAAATACAATAGACGTTCCTTATTGCCCTTTCCGTGAACCCTCAGCGTATGATCCGAATGGATGTCCGAACAGTTAACAGCCGCCAGCTCCGCGCGGCGAAGGCCGCAGTTGAGCAGCAGCGTCAGCATGCAGTAATCGCGTTCTGCAAACTCTCCCTGCACCGATTCCAGCAATTTCTGGCTTTGCTCAATGGATAAGTACTGGGGCAGTGTTTTTTTCAGCTTGGGGCTGTCCAGGTTTTGAATAGGATTATGCTCCAGTTCATGGGTATACTCGGTAAGGTGGCGGAAAAACACCCGCAGGGACGTCGTCTTTCTGGCGCGGGTTGTATTGTTGTTGCCGCGATCGTTCTTTGCGTAATTCATATACTCGTAAACATCCATAAGGGTGATGGAACGAATCAGCGGCAGGTCAACATCCCGGATATCGATCGCCTCGTCTGAAGTTTCATTTGAAACAAGGCCTTTAGATCGCTTAATATATCGAAAAAAGGTGCGGAGATCGGTAAAATATTCGTCAACCGTTTTGGATGAGCGGCCTTTGACCGTCTCCATATATCCTAAAAAATCTTTCATAACGGGCGGACACTGGTACAAATACTCTTTTTTCATACAGTGGGGCCCCCTAACTAAACAAAATTTTGAAAAATGATCAAAAATAACGACGCATTCTAATTACTAAAGCGTCTAAAAAACTATTATAATGACTGTATAAGAATAATCCAATTATTTTAATTTGTCAAGGCAAACGGATTACCGCCATCATAAGCAGTTAAGAGCATTTAAGCGAATTCGCCGACGGATGCTGCCTTATCAGCGACAGACTGTATTGTAATCAGCCGGATGTTAATCGGATAGATTTTATTTTTACAATTATCTTTTTTAACGGTATGTTGCTAGATATACATGAGTACACACCCCTTAATAGCTACTGTTACTGGCTATATAGGCAACTCACCATCCCCCTCCCCATACTAATCAAAACATTTATTTTGTATAGTTGTCTATCTTTGTTTACAAAGTCGTATATCGCCCAGATGTCCGCCACCATACGATCTACCGTCGCCAACCGTTCCCGGATACGAATAACGCCGAGCAATTGATCGTCCCATGCGCGGCCCTGCCGCGCCCGGATGGCGTTCAATAACTCGACGTGTTCGTTCTCTGTTTTAAATTGGAGCTGGTACAGGTTGATATTGCATAAACTCCGGCTGGCTAAATGTCTTCATAGTCTTGCACTGCTTCAATGGTAATAAAGTATGAGATGTTATATGTTGTCAGCCCATAAAAAGGAACGGACCACAAAAGTAAAATCCCGCGGGACTCGACTGTGTGATCCGATTCGCTTCACAAAATGCGATGTTCATCCTGACAAAAATCTTCGATTACATCTAAAAAGTGAATCGGATCCATGTCTGCCGCATTCATTCTGGAAACCAGGCTTCGCAAAGCCTCCTCGTCAAGGGATACATCCCTGACGGTGCATACTACCTCGTGATCAACCGTTTCTTCAAAATAGCGCATTTCAACATCCAGATGGCGACGTATGATCCCGTCGTCCCCCTGACGTTCCTTGCCCACAACTTGGCAAGTGCATTGTTTTGGGGTTCGCAAAGTTAACACCTCACTCCGAATTAATATTACACTTGACATCAGGTTACTCTAACATTTCGCCTTTACCAGCCAGTGCTTTAAGTCCTCGTCATTATTTAAAACCACTTAATATGAGAAAATATTACACATATTTTGAAAATATTTTTATATATTGCCAAATTCATCGATTTAGCTAATAACCAAACTGAAAAATAGCCATTTTTACAAGAAACCACCCCCTATTTACTAGGGGGTGGTTCATTATCGGTTGAGGCTCAGCGCACATTATTCCATTGTATGAAATACCATTTTTCCATCCGTAACATCCACCTCAATACTGTCGTTCGCATGAAATTTTCCCTCCAGCATTTCTTCGGCCAACGGGTCTTCTATGCGTGACTGGATGGTGCGGCGCAAGGGGCGCGCCCCGTAAACAGGATCAAAACCAGCTTTGGCGATCTCAAGAATGGCAGCATCGGTCACCTGCAAGCGCATATCCATCCCCATCAGCCGTTTATTCAGGGAGCCTACCATGCGCCGGGCAATGTTTTCGATATCCGTTTGAGAAAGCTGATGGAAAACGACAATATCGTCTACTCGGTTGAGGAATTCCGGCCGGAACGCCTTTTTCAGTTCTCCCAGGACTTTTTCTTTAATCTTTTCGTAGTCCTGGTCGGCGCTTTCCGCGTTACCGCCGAATCCCAATTGATGCTTTTCGGTAATCAACCTGGCCCCAATATTAGACGTCATAATAATTACCGTGTTTTTAAAATCCACTCGGCGTCCTTGGGCATCCGTCAGAATACCATCTTCCAAAATCTGGAGAAGCAGGTTAAACACGTCCGGATGAGCCTTTTCAATTTCGTCAAACAGCAGTACAGAATAAGGCTTGCGGCGTATTTTTTCCGTCAGCTGGCCGCCCTCGTCATAACCGACATATCCGGGAGGAGACCCCACAAGGCGGGATACGGTGTGTTTCTCCATGTATTCGGACATATCCAAACGAATCATGGCATTTTCATCTCCGAACATGGCTTCCGCAAGTGCTTTGCACAGTTCGGTCTTGCCAACACCGGTCGGCCCCAGAAAGATAAACGAGCCAATGGGACGCTTGGGATCTTTCAGGCCGACACGACCGCGCCGGATCGCTTTGGAAACAGCGGTTACCGCCTCGTTCTGCCCCACAATCCTTTCATGCAAAATATCTTCCATTTTCAGCAGGCGCTGGCTCTCTTCTTCGGTAAGCTGTACAACCGGTACCCCTGTCCAGCCGGAAACCACCTCCGCAATCTCCAGCTTCGTAACCTTACCGCTCACACCGGCATTCTTCTTCTGCCACTCGGCTTTTTGATCTTTTAACTTCTCTTGTACCTCCTTGGCTTTATCCCTAAGCCGCGCGGCCCGTTCAAAATCCTGTTCATTGACCGCCGATTCCTTTTCTTCGCCCAGCCGTTTGATTTCATCCTCCAGTTCTTTCAAATCCGGCGGCGGCGTATAAGCCTTCAGCCGGACTTTGGAGGCGGCCTCGTCCATCAGATCAATAGCTTTGTCCGGGAGATACCGATCGGTAATATAGCGGGAAGACATGGTAACCGCCGCTTCAAGGGCTTCATCAGTAATATCCACGTTGTGGTGCGCCGCGTATTTTGGACGCAGGCCGCGCAAAATCTGCAGGGTTTCTTCCGCCGTCGGCTCCCCTACCGTGACTGGATGAAAACGCCGTTCCAAAGCGGCGTCCTTTTCAATATATTTCCGATATTCCTCCAGTGTGGTAGCGCCGATCACCTGTAGCTCGCCGCGGGCCAAAAACGGCTTGAGTATATTGGCGGCATCCACTGCACCTTCCGCGGCTCCGGCGCCGACCAGCGTATGGATCTCATCGATGAACAGTATGATATCCTTAGCGGCCACAACCTCCTCGATCGCGTTTTTAATGCGTTCTTCGAAGTCTCCCCGGTATTTGGTGCCGGCGACCATGCCCCCCATGTCCAGTACGATGACCCGTTTATTTTTCAGAAGCTCCGGCACTTCGTTGGAGGAAATTTTCTGGGCCAGTCCCTCCGCGATCGCCGTTTTGCCCACGCCAGGCTCACCAATCAGGCAGGGGTTATTCTTAGTGCGCCTCGACAAAATCTGAATAACCCGTTCAATTTCTTTTGTACGGCCAATTACCGGATCGAGTTTTCCGGACTTGGCCATTTCCGTCAAATCCTTGCCGAACTGATCCAGCACCGGTGTTTTCCCGCTGCCTTTGGCGGCTCCGGAAGGGCCCGCGGCACTTCTTCCACCGGCCGCCGCGGCTCCCGCCGTATCGCCGCCCAGGGCCTTTATAATATCATTGAATATGTCTCCCGGATTCACACCCATGGAAACCAGCAGGCGAACCGCTACGCTGTTTGTATCCCGTAACGCGGCAAGCAGGACATGCTCGGTCCCTACATACCCATGATGCATAGCGGATGCTTCCAGTACGGCAGTCTCCATAATCTGGCAGGCGCGGGGCGTAAAATCGTCCGGCGTCAAGTGGCAATAAGAGCCGCGGGTTTCAGCCTCCAGCAATTTAGTCTGGTAGGCGTCGGCCGTTACGCCATGCTCGCCCAGAGCCGAAGCCGCCACGCCGGTTCCTTCCTTCAGCAGGCCCAGAACAATGTGTTCGGAGCCGATATAGGTATGGCCAAATTCCTCCGCCGACTGCAGAGCCAGGTTCAAGGCCGTATTGGCTTTTTCGGTAAATCCTTTAAAACGATACATAGGTCATTCCTTCCTTTCAAAAACATGTCTTACGGCATTGGCTCGCAAAACATCCCGTTTTTCCGGCGACAGCTCTTCGCCGGCCGCCACCATAAGGGTAGCGGGCTGTACGTCATTCATCAACGCGTGGATTTCCTCAATCGCGGGCTGATGCAGCAATCCACAGGATAAGCCGACCAAAACATTTGACACCAGGTTCATACATTCTTCGTTGGTCAGGGTACGCGCGCAGGATAAAATGCCGACCGACCGCCATATGCGATCCTGATAATGAATATTCCCGCAAAGGGATTCTCGCGTGGCGCGTTCTTCCCGAATAATTTGAGCCGCGATGCTGTTCAAATTCTCAATGGCTGCGTGTTCCGAAATACCGAGGGTAACCTGATTGGATAACTGGTAAATCGCGCCTTGTGACCGGCTTCCCTCACCATACATGCCGCGAATGGTCAACCCCAGCTTTGAAACGGTTTTGGCCAGCTGGTTCAGCGCCCCTTTTTCCTCCAGCGCCGGCAGGTGCAGCATCAGGGATGCCCTCATCCCGGTTCCCAAATTGGTGGGGCACTGGGTCAGGTATCCCAATCGGTCGTCAAACGCAAAATGGAGCTGCTCATCCAGAGCCGTGTCCAGCTTATCCGCCGTTGTATAGGCCTCTTCCAGCATCAGGCCGGGATACATAACCTGCAAACGGATGTGATCTTCTTCCCCCACCATCAGACTGACGCTTTCGTCGTCGGTGAGGAGGAGTCGTCTCTCCCCTTCCCCTCCGGCAAAATCAGGACTGATCAAATGGCGTTCCACCATAGACAAAGCCTCGCTCTGCGGCAGCTGCTCCATAGCATAACCGGTAAAATGCCCGGCATGCGAGCAGCGGGAATCAACCGCCTCCTGCACTGCTGTGCAAACCGCTTTCCGCTGGGCGGGAGACATGCCGGCAGGAAAAGGATACCCATTCAGGTTGCGGGCCAGTCGAATACGGGTACTGATAACCACATCCCCTTCGGGACCGCTGGTCTGATACCATTTGTTATTGCTCATGACCCTGTTCCTCCTCCGTGGATTCGCCGTTTTCCAAAGCACGGATTTGATCTCTCAACCGTGCGCACGCCTCATACTCCTGCCGGGCTATGCTTTCGCCAAGCTGCCGTTTCAGATCGGCCAGATGATTTTCCTTCAGAACTCTTTTGCTGGCGCCTGAAGGCGCTTTGCCCACATGATGCGCTTTGCCGTGTATTCTCTCAATCGAGGGCTGTAAACGATCATAGAAGGTTGTATAGCACAGTGGGCAGCCGGCGCGGCCGGACTGGGCAATTTCGGGGAAGCTGTGTCCGCAGCCTTCGCAGCGAACGGTATCCGCCTGCGCGCGGACAGATGGTTCTGCAAACAAATTGCCCCAGAAATCCCCAAGATCAAAACTGTTCCATAAGGATACTCCTTGTTTGGCTGCGCATTCGGCGCATAAGTGCATCGTGGTCGTCGAACCATTGACCGTTTTTTGAATAAAGGTAGTCGCGGTATTTTCACCGCAGCATTGACACAACATGGTTTTCATCCTCCCTTTATAATCAGCACAATTTCTTTTATACTTATTACTATATAATAAGCGTGGCCAGCATTTGTTTCATCATGGAGGCCCTAACGGCTCCCTTTTGATCACTGGATAGATCTTTCAAAGAGCGGTCAGAGAGGGCGGCCGCGATCAAATTGGCCGCGGCTTTTGGCACATGGCCATCATATACGAGATTTTCCAGGATAACCCTCGCCGTACCCGCTGTCAAGGTGTCGCCGATCGTATTGACCGTGTGCATAAGCGGCGATACCGTCGGCGCCTGCTGAACCCGGTAAATCCGGATATAGCCGCCGCCGCCACGCCGGCTTTCCACCACATAGCCCCTCTCCGGCGTAAAGCGGGACGTAAGTACATAGTTGATCTGACTGGGAACACAGCCCAATTCTTCGGCCAGCTCATTCCGTTTCAGTTCCGCCACGCCGCCTTCTGTCTGGTCCATCCTTTGTAAAATATAGGCGGTTATCAAATCACTTATGCGCAACCCCGCCGCCTCCAATCATTTTTGACTTTGACTGACCTTTGTTATTAGTATATCCACAAGGTCAGTCAAAGTCAAAGTCAGTTAAAGTCTATTTTTAATCAAATGGTATTGACGTTTTTTATTATTTATCATTATCTTTCATTTTCTCCTGTTTTCTCCGGTTATCTCCGTTTTTGAAAATACCTCCATATTTCCGTGACCACCTCCCCGGTTTCGACATAGTATGGACTGTAAACGATGAAAGGAGGCGACAAGGTTATGTGTCTGAGAAATCTGTTTTGTGGTAATGATTGCACTTGGATCCTGTTCATCATCATTGTTCTGCTGCTGATCGACGACGACGATTGTGGTTGTGGTTGCGGTAATAACAATGATCGTGGCTGCGGTTGTGGCTGCGGCTGCTAAAAAACGCCTGCATAACACGAAAACGACCGGCGCTG
>URYP01000026.1 GCA_900552115.1 uncultured Oscillospiraceae bacterium
TTCAGTATGAAGCCTCGTCCTGGAGTATTTGACGAGAGCAAGCATAAAAGGAGGTGTGCCTTATGGTTCTACATTCCTCCGGGGAAGATTACCTAAAAGCAATCCTGATTCTGCAAAAGAATAACGGTAAAGTGCGCTCCGTTGATGTCGCGGCTTACATGGGCGTTTCCAAACCCAGCGTCAGTCATGCAGTAAAGCTGTTACGCGAAGGAGGTTTTCTCACGAAAGACAGCGACCACTTTCTGCACCTTACCGCTTTGGGTCAAGAAACGGCGGAAAAACTTTATGAACGCTATCAGTTTTTTGCAAAGCACCTTGCCGGTGCCGGTGTTGATACTGCGATTGCGGAGGAAGAAGCCTGCCGTATGGAACACACAATCAGCCATGAATCGTTCCATGTCTTAAAGGAGCAGAAGCAAAACACCTGCCCGTTTGCGGATTCCTGTCAGCTTGTGACTGAAAGTAAGAACAGTACAAAGGAAGATAATTAAATGTGCAATCTTTTTCCATTATTGCAACCCTAAAACCGTTGTCAGAATTGCGGGATGTCCTTAAAAGATAATATGATCTGATCTGACGGCGGTTTTGAAACGAACACAATTTCAAACCGCCGTTTTCCTGTTTTGAAAAGGGATACGGAGGCTGTATAGCGTCACTCTATTCTCGGAACACGGCGGCTGCAAGGAGGTGTCGTCGTGTTCATTTTATGTCCGTCTGATCTTCATATCCTTAACCTGCAAAAAAAGCAATCGCAACTCCGTACCCCTTTGCGTCCGTGTAAAGAAACAACATAATCATCCCCCTGCTGTTGTAGGTTCCTATTTTGCCTCGGCTGCTTCATGCAGTCGGGGCTTTTTCTGTTTTTTTCAAAGTTTTTTTCAGAAAGTTTCCCCGATTCTTTGGCATTTCAAAAAATCGGTTGTAGTCATACGCGAAAAGGGGATGTACCAGCGAGCCGCCTTTCGGCCAGAAAGGAGGTGAGACGATGCAACCTAATCGCTTGGAGTTTCAAAAGCAATGCGCTTTTCAAAGTTTCTGCAAGCGGGCTTTGCGGAACGAAGCCGCCAACGCCCACAAAGAAATCAAGAGGCGCAGAGCAAAGGAAGTGAGCTTTTCCGATTTGACCCCGCAGGAGCAAGACCAGCTTTGCACCTATGACAGCTATTTTTACGGCGGTCATGAGGATACAGAGCTGGGCTACTACGCAGCGGGAAAGAAGATCACGGCGAAGCTCATAGCCGAAGCCCTCCGCACATTGCCGGAGGAAAAGCGCAAGGCGGTACTTCTGTACTACTTTGCCGGAATGAATGATACGGAGATCGGTAAGCTCTTTGACGCACCGCGCAGCACGATCCAGTATCGGCGGACAAGCTCTTTCGAGCTGCTGAAAAAGTATTTGGAGGAACACGCTGATGAATGGGATGAATGGTAAGTATGAAAGCCCGGAAGTCGCTCTTGTTCCTTATCCAATCATTTTGGCGGCAACAAAGGGCGATCCGGAGGCTATGAAATTGGTGGTGCAGCATTTCAGCGGATATATCGCAAGCCTTTCCATGCGAAAGCTCTATGACGAGAGAGGCAACGCCTATTACGGCGTGGACGAGGACATCCGCGAAAGGCTGCAAGCCAAACTGATGAGGACAGTCCTCAGATTTAAGGCTGATTAAACGACACACGCAGCGAAACGCCTTAATCCCCCTTTTCCGTTTCGCAGGTGTCAGCAAAAAGCCTGTTTGCACAGCACAGGTCAAAGGCGGAACAGAACGATTCCATTTAAATAATCCATATATAAAAGCCACGGCATTGATGATTTGAACAACAGCCCCCCATTTAATGACCGCCGCAAAGAACATTTGATAAGGCCACAGAAGCAGATAACAGGCATATAAAATATTTAAGGCGGCCAGCTCCTCCACGGCGGCCGTCCGCACGCGGCCGTCCATATACAGGGAGAACGGGAGCAGCATGGAGCCCAGCACCCGCAGGAACCAGCTGAACCGATACAGCCACGGAAAAGAGGACGGGGTGCCAAAGCTCCAGGACAGCGGATTGAACAGCAGCGACAGGCCAAAAAGGACAAGCGCCAGCGACAGGAGTACGGCCGTCACCGGCGAAGCCGCCTGACGCCGCCGTACCCGACCGATAACAGCCAGCGCTACGCCTGCCGCTATCATAACAGCCGCCGCCACAATATCCGCATACGGCAGGGACAACAGGCCGGCCTGCCGCGTTTCTTCGGGGCCGACAGCGGCGGTAAAGGAAAACGCCAGCGGACTGTAGAGAACAATATCCAGTTCACGTGCTTTGCTGGATACCTGCAGAGGGAGGATGGTCGTCCGGCCGTTAACAAAACCGCCCTCCTCTTCCAGCGTATCGCAAAGGATCTGACCGTCTACGCGCACGGTCATACCGCCGTTGGCTGTACGGATGTATAAAGCGCCTCCGGCGGCCGGCGGCACCTGCCCTTTTAAACGGATATACGAATCGCTGGTTGCCATCCGTATCGGAGTATCACGATTGGCCGTTTTCCAGATCACATCCGCGGTTTCCAGCTTATTCAGCCTGGAATGGCTGACATACTGCCAGTCCTCCAGCACAAGAATATCATCCGGCGGAATCTTCAGCGCTCCGGCTAACATTCCGCTGCCAAAAATCAGGAGCAGCACACCGCACAAAATAGCGCCGAACAAGCGAAGCGGAAACGCCCCCGGGACTTTCAGGGTGGTTTTTTTCCTATCCGTTTCCATGACGGTATATCCCCTCCCTGCTGTTCCTTCCGGCTTTAATCGGCTTATTTATTGATCACTTTTTTCGGACTGATACCAATGGAAATGCCAATGGATTCCCCAAGATCCCCCGCACCGGTTTCGGATGCTTCCGCCGTGTCCGTATCTGGTTCCGCTTCACTGCGGAAAGCCGGTATAACGGCCGCCGGAACGGAGGGCGCTTTCTGCCGGCGGTCCCGGATCGCCCGCAGAATGGCCGGCTTATCTTCCTCCGGCAAAGCGTTTTCGTCCGGATCCTCCGTTTCTTCGAGGAGGGGCGCTGTTTCTTCCAATGGGAGCAGCAGCTCCTCCAATTCAAGGCGCACCTCGTCTTTGGCCGCGTCCATTGCCGCCAGCTGCTCCTGCAGCAGCCTGGTATCGTCCTCTAGCGCATCAAACCGTGTCAGGATGGTATCGGCCGCCGTAATAAAGGAATCCTTTACCGTATCCCTTGTATCGGATATTTCTCGGTACATACGATCCATTTTATCCCTTGACTCGGTCCACTGCGACAGAAACTCCGCCATAACCGTTTCCATTTTCTGATGCATAGCCTGTTTGACTTGAGACATGTCGGCATACGCCTTGCGGCAAATGGCGCTTACCTGTTCCAGTTCATCCGCGCCGTCCTGCCGCGGGGCCAGACGGGCTTCCGCCTGTTCAGCGCGGGCTTTCCATTCTTTATTTTCCTTTTCCAGGCGTTCAACCTGCGCGGCAAGCCGTGCATGGTCCTCTGAAAAAGCCGGAGCCTCGGACTGTGCCTCGCCGGCCTCTTTAAGGCGTGCCTGGACCTGTTCCAGCTCCGCCGTCAATTTATTGACCTTTCGTGCCAGCGAAGCGTTTTGTTCCTCCAGGAACTCCATGGATTCATTGACTTCCTGAACACTGTATCCCCATAATCCTTTTTTCATGGCGGACACTCCTTTCCAACATTCGTGTGCCGATTTTTAAAGGCAATAAAAAAAGCTGCAATAACCGAGTTATTGCAGCCAGACGAGCATGATAATCCATCGATTATGGTAGCCTCTATGCTTTGCGTCGCTGATTTTCACCAGCTTTGCCAAACCTATGAAATTGATAAACTGCCGCGGCTTGTTGGTATAAAATACCATAGCCGTAATCCTTCATGAATTATTATAGTCCGCTCGAGGGTGTTTGTCAACCGGGAATCCCGCAATTGTCATGGAAATCGTGAAGAAACTTTAGCCGTAAAATTTAAGAAAAGGTATTGACAAGTACAGGATGATGGGGTAACATGAATACACAGCAAACAGAATATAGGATGCGATGAAGAATATTGTGTATATGGACACTTGCAATATTTGGAGCCACTAGTGTAACCGGCCAAAAACAGGGTAACTGTTTTTTGAGCCGGTTTTTTTATTTTTAGAAAGGCGGTTGTCTTTTTGCGCTTGATAGTCAGGCTTCTACTGACGGCCGGTACGGCAGCACTTCTTTTACTCTGCGCGGCCTGTACAAAGGACGAGTCTTCATCCGCCACCTCTTCTTCATCTAGCTCCACCAGCGTTACCACGACGATGCTGGATGCGTCTAAAACCGTGTCGAGCAGCACCGTATTCACCTCCCGGACCGGAACCAAAGTCTCATCCCGTCCGACCAGTCGAACGGCCGTTATGAGTCCTGATCAGACGACTACCAAAAGTACGTTGAGCAAAAAAGAGCAGGAAGAGCTGAAGCAGAAACTGATTGACGCGATTGACGATTTGAAGGAGAGTGAGTAGCATGTTTAGAAAAATAACCGCTGCCGCCATCAGCATCCTGTTAGCGGCAGGCTTTTGCCTGACAGCCGTGGCCGCGCCGGACTCCAATCTTGAAGAAACGTATAAAAAGGAGTATGCCGCCTACAAAACGTTTTACAGCGAAACCTATAAACCGTCCTATTACGCGTATAACGCCAAACTGAAAGAGTTTGCCCAATCGGTTAAAACCATGCAATTGGAAACAATGGATGATTATAACCGTGTTATGGATTTCATAAACCGCATTAAAGCGGAGCGGAAAGCGTTTTTCGGTGACCGCGTAACTCCCGGCACCAGCCGGTACGACGTTCCCCATCTGCGGGACGCCATGTATGACGCCGCTGAAAAGCAGGGGGATTTTGTCGCGGCAATCGACTATTGTGGGAAGCTCACGGCGGCGGTACAGCGGCGGGTTGATTTTCTCGCTAAGCTGTCCGGCGAAATCGGTTCTTTTGAGGTCAATCCCTCCGAACCCTCCACCCCCTCTGCGGATGTAACCGCTCAATTTGTTGCAACCAAATGGAGCAATTCCAGCTTTGGCTTTGTTATTGTTCTAACCAATAATACGAATAAGGATATAAATGGCTGGGATTTTGCGTTTAACTTTAAAAAAACCTGCACCATCAATAGTGCTTGGATCAACGGCGGGTCGCTGCGGTATACCTGTGACAATGAACGGGTCAGCCTATCGCCCCGCAACGAATACCAGAATGGCTATACCATTCCCGCCGGCGGTTCCATTATGATGGAGGGATCGGCCAATGGTAATGCCAACTCAGCCGACGCGACACATGCCAGTCTGAATGGGCAGAGCGTGGAAATGACCGTCCGCGTCAACTAATTACACTTACTCCGAATTAATCTTCGTCAACAAGAAGGAGCAGGGCCTTGAGGCACTGCTCCTTCTTGTCGTCTATTTTTAAACGACCATCTTTCCCTTAAGCCATGGTGGCCAGCATGGACTCGGTCACCTCGTATAAAGCGATCTGATTCTGTAAATATCGTTCAAAATCCTGCGCCATATACGCCCCCATACGAGCCACTTCGTCGTTCATACTGCCGGCAATATGCGGCGATAAAAATACGTTGGGCATGGTATAAAACGGATGCCCCTTTTCCACCGGTTCGGGTTCGGTAACATCCAGCAGCGCCGTGCGGTCCGGTTCTTCCTGCAACGCCCTTACAAGATCCGCCTCCACCACTTGCGCGCCGCGGCCGGTGTTGATAAAAGTGGCATTTTTCTTCATTTTTGAAAACACATCGTAATTCAACATCCCTTTGGTTTGCGCGTTGTTGGCCAGGTGATTGGAAATGACCTGGCACTCTTTGAACAGGGTGGGAAGATCGCACTGGGTAACGCCCAGCTCCCTGGCCGATGGTTCCGGCAGGAACGGGTCGAATACCATTACCGGCATGTGATAGGACGTAAGCAGTCTAATCACCAGCTTGCCGATCATGCCCGCCCCAATAATCCCCACAGGCGCGGTATAGTTGCCACGGCTGCGGTTGGAATGAGCCCGGCCAATATCGTGCTCGCCGCGGCTGTAGTGAGCCGTCGCCTGGAAATATCCCTTGTTGGCCAGGATGACCTGTGCTACGGTAAATTCCGCCACCGGAACGGCATTTGCCGCCGCCGCACTGAAGATGCGGATTCCTTTATTTAAGAATGGGCGGGCGAAAAACTGCACGCTGCCTGCTCCGTAAAACACAGCCTTAAGATTGGGAAAATACTCGTCGATTTCCTCCTCGGTGAAGGTAATCATTCCCCAGGTGGAAAACAAAACCTCCACCTGCCGGCAGTCTTCCTTACGCTCTTTCCATTCATCCTTTTTATAAATCCCATCGATAAAGGTCAAATGTTCCTTGAGTTTTGCCTGCGTATCCGCATCGTACACCTGGTCAATCAGCGGTTTGCCGGATACGGAAAAAAACATGGCGTTCATAAGTCAGTTCTCCTTCATCCACCGGCGCAGCGCTGCCGCGTCGGATAAAAATTGTTCGGGACGGTCATCCTTGACAAATTCAATAATGGCATGCTGGCGTGACCGGTCCAGATTCAGCGCTTTCAGGTAGGCCGGCCAGGTCGCCTCCCCCTCTTCCAGCGGATACCGCACGTTACCCTGTGTCCATTGGAAAACGTGGACATTGGCGAGAAAAGGCCGCACGGCCGCCGCCTCACGGGTATTCTCTTCGGTGGAAATATCGGGGTTTGGCTGCCAATAGGTTTTAACATAGGGGCAATCGATCAGCCGCATCAGTTTCAGCGCGCTGTCGGCATCCTGTGTCAGGGTACCCCGGTGATATTCGGTAGCCACGGTCAGACCCTCGCGGCCCGCCCTATCGCCGATAATCCGCAGCGCCTCGGCGTTGCGTTTATAATACTCATCATCGGCTTTTTCCGGTTCACGGCCACCCGGCCACACCCGGATTACCGGCGCCCCCAAAGCCAACGCGCTTTGCAGCACCGGTTCAAAATCGGCGGCCACCGTTTCCGGTCCATCTACATGCAGATAGGATCCATAGGACAGCACCCGCAGCCCCGCCTGCCGGGTCTGTTCGCCAATCCGTTTGGCCAGTGAGGTCTCCCCCGGCTTGACGTGGACGTCCCCGCCCCATTCGATGCCGTCCAGTCCGCTTTGGCGGACCAGGTCGATAATAGCCGCGGCGTCGAGCTGCCGGAAGGTAATAGATGTAAGTCCCGTCATCAGTCTTCTCTCCTTTTTGTAATGGTCTGTCCGGTATAAGGCGCCTCCGGAAAAGCAAAGCGCCACTCTGTCGATTGGCCCTTCTCCGCTATTGTCACGGTGCGGGTCACCCCTGTGCCTTCATGGGGTACCGCCGCCGATAAAACAGGGCTGTTCGGCGTTTTACGGATCATAACCGTGCAGGCGCCATCCACGGTTACACTAGTCCCGTCGGGACATTCGACCGTCCCCGGCTGATAGAAGTTCGCCATGAGTATTTGCAAGTTTTGATGATATACCGCCTGAAGGGATGACGTATTAATCAGTATCGTTATGGGAATGCGGTTACTGTAGGTCTCCGTGTCCTCCGGAGAAGCGGCCGGCAGCATGACATACGCATAAGAAGCCTCGTGCGGTTCCCGGCCGTGATCGATCCACAGAGAAAAACTGGGTTTTAAAGGATGCTCCGCCGCTTCTGTCTTGCTGCTGTCCGTATTAAACTGGGTATAGCCGCTGTCCCAGAGGGACGGATACTCCCCTTTTTGATGCAGCGCATGTTCCACATGATACGTCGTATCCTCAAAAAACACATAGCCGACTCCGCTGTTGTACGCAAACCGGCCAATAGCCGTGTGATCCCGTGTATCCATTGGCACCGGCCGCCCGGCCGCCAGTGGCGCCGCCGCCCTCGTCTGGTTCAGCGTGGTGTGGACCGGAACCGGGGAATCGCTGCCAATGCCCGCGCCCAACGCCACAATCTCATTGTCGAACAGGAAATAGCCAACGCTCCCCACCGTTGTCCCCTGACCATCGAATTTTTTGAAAGCAAAGGCCGTGGAGCCATAGGTGCCGTCCGAGAGGCCCATACAAAAATCCCGGTCCTTATCCGCCCCATACTGCCGGGACAGGGCAAAGGGAGCGGTCACTCCCGGGACATGCCGCCAGTCGTAGGCCGGGAACACCGTCCGGTATTCATCCCCTTCCAGCGCAACGGAACAGGTTCCCGCCGTTGTCCAGAAAACAAGATTGCCATACTCTTCATCCGGCCATGTGGCCCGCCATTCCGCGCCCTTAACGATATGGCTGTCCATACGGATGTTGATGCCGTAGCCCGGCCGCATGTGTCCCATATAGGCGGAAGTCCACATATAATGGTTGCCGGTCAGGCCGTTGTCCGGCCGCCGGCCTTCAATGTTGTCAAGCACCTTTTGCAGTTCCTCCGACCGGGGAGCTTTCATGGAAATCAGGCTTTGCAGAGGCCGCACATAGGTGTGCGCATAGGAGGTGTCGCAGTACATAATGTATCCCTGGGCAATTTCCAGGAGATCCTGCCGGATGGTCCAGCGGGTCCCCTGGAGCATATAATCGCTCATCAGCCGCGCCACCGCCGGCGGCAGATCAAATGCCGTGTCCCGCAGCATCTCCATCCAGAATGCCATATCCCGGAACAGGGCCATACCGTACCCATTGCTGAAAAACAATTCCCCATGACAGTGGGCACTGTAATCCACCTGAACGGCTTCTTCCGCCTCGCCGGTCGTTTGGATCCGCAGATTGATGGCCAGGCAATCGTTTACTACCCTTTTCAGCGCCGCTTCGTCACCCAGGATAAGCGCCCGGTAAAGCGCGTTCTGCGTGCTCCATAGTGCATTTTGTCCGGCGCCTTTGGAGCCATTGGCGTTTAACTTGCGTAAAATGACGTCCAGCGCCTCCCGGGACAGCTCATCCCCCAAAAACAGGCCGATGCGGGCAAACCTAAGCTGAATGCCGATTTCCCGTTCCCACCAGTTGACCGACCAGCAGCCCTCTTCCTCCGGATTGTCCGGATTGGCATGGATGGTCTTCCAGTGGAGCAAAGCGCGCTCTACTCCATTCCGCACATCCGCGCGTTGGTAACAGGGATGCCCCGGCTTGTGATAGGCGATGGCCATCATCTGGATACGGTCCAGCGCCAGATAAGGTTCCCAGGCAACACCATTGGCCGCTGAAGCGGTGCAGGCATAATTCACGTCGGCAAAGCTGCCGTCCGGGCGAAGAAACGCGGCGTACTCCTCCGCCTCCGACACACGGCACACCTTCACCCTGGCGCCGTCTCCTATGGTCTCCATCGACAGGAAATAGGTTTTCAGCCGTTCTTTAATTACCGCTATATCCGGATGCATAAGCAACTCCTTTCTGCTCCAAAGCCTCCCGCCTGACAGACGACAGACGGGAGGCTGGATATTAGAATTGATTAATTTTATGGGTGACGTATTGCAGAATCCGCAAAGCGTCCGCTGCGGTAACGCCATCTTTCCCGTCCACATCCGCGGCCTTCATCTGCACGGGGGACAGCTTAACTTTATTTGTCGCCGCCTGCAGAACCAGCAGGGCATCCGCCGCGGTAACACCGTCTTTGCCGTCCACATCTCCCAACGTGATGGGGTCTTCGGCGGGCATCAAATCCTCTTTAGCCTGCTGTAAATCCACAATGGCTTGGCGCACCTGCGCCGGGGTTGCGCGTTCGGATTCCGCGATCGCTTTGGCGGCTGCCAGAGCATCGGTAAAGTCTTTGACGCTGTCGGCCGTATAAGGCGTGGTATCCAGTTTCTCCATCTCGCCAATCAGCGTGGTCAGCGTCGTCTTATCCGCCGCTAAAACCGTATCGGCATTTTTAAGAGACGCGAGTGCCGCATCTACCTGGCCCTGTGTCGCCGTGTTATCCAGATACACAGCCAGAGCCGACGCAAACAGGCCCTTATATGCCGCCACCGAAGCCGCGGTATAGCCGGCCAGCTCCGCGTCGGTTTTCTCGCCGTCCAACGCGGCTTTCAGAGCGGTTTTGTCAACCTTGTCCCCTTCGGGTTTGTCGGCCAGTATTTTGATATTGCGGACACGGAAGGTGACACCGGTGTTATTATTCCAGGTGACGCCGTCGGCGTCGGTTCCCAGTGCGCCCGTGTCGTTATACAGATCCATAAAGAAGACCTGCACGCTGCCCTTGTCGATCAACTCCGCCGGAATGGCCATTCGCAGCGTTGTCCAGCTGCCCGAGCGGGGCAGAACGCTGGTTGAATGCACCGGCTTCATGACGACCGTGCGCGCGGCGGTGGGGTTCTCGCCCAGCTGGATCTGACCATTCAGCACCTTCTTCATCCAGTCGTCGTTGCTTGGAGCCGGGGCGGTGTGCGTGGCATCTACCCGTAAATCGAATTGCAGGTAAACCTGTCCCTCCTCATATCCGGCAATGGAGATGGGCTGGTCAGCCTGAACCGTCGCCGTCATACAATGCTTCTCGCTGGAAAGGGTTTCCTCCTCTTTCAGCACGCCCAGTACCTCTTTGGCGTTTTCGTCCAGCACCAGCAGCTTATCGGCGGATTTTATCGAGTCGAGCATCGTCTTTACCTGCTCCGCGGAAGCCGTGGCGTCGCGGTAAACGGCCCAGCCCTCTTCAAACAGGGCGTTGTAGGCAGCGGTCGACTCCAGCGTATACAGGGTCAGATCGGTACGCTGCGCTCGAAGCAGCTGTTTCAACTCCACTTTTTCCGGTGAATCCGGAACCCGATTTTCGGAATCGAGAATTTGGATATCACTGAGCGAAAAGGTCATGTTTTGGTCGTACTGGTTCACGCTGTCGATATACATGCGGAACGAACGGATGTCACTCCAGTCCATGACGTTGTTTTGTTTTTTCAGCGCCGACAAAGGAATGTACAGAATGTTCTCGCCCTCGTGCAATTTCAGTGTATCAACGGTACAATATGCACTGTTTTCTTTCCCATCGGTATTAGCGGAACGCAGATAAATACGGCCGGAATTAAACATGCCGCTGCGTTCTTCCTCCACATCAATGGTCAGGGTAAAGAATAAGTAAATGTTGTCCAAATTACGCTCGTCCAAATCCACCGCCGCATCCAGTGCCGTCCATGGCGTACTAAAGGTTTTTTTGCGGATGGAAACGGTGGGTTCGGCCAGTTTTACGGTTGCCATAACGCGTCCCAGGTCGCGCAGAGCGAGCTCCTCGCGGCTCGCCTCCAGCTCGGCGATCATAGCGGTGACCATCTGCCCCGTAGCGTAGGGCAGCACCAGCAGTTTTTGCGCCTTTCGCAACGCCTGCCGGTAAACAGCCAAGGTCTCTTCGGTGTATAAATGTTCTTTCACCGGTACCTTTACAGCCTGCTGCAAGGCGGACATATCGGGATATTCGGGAGTGGCGTACACAAAATCCTTATCGGTAAACACGATCTCGGCAATAGCCGCACCACCGTTCCCGGTCAGGTTTTCACATTCCAGTTTCCAATAGCGGGCGGATTTGTTCAAAGCAATCTCGTCGGTGCCGCCGTCGCCGTTTGTGCAGGTGTAGGCTGCCGTCCATGCCTCGCCGTCATCCGATGTAAGCACGGTATACGCGTTGGCATAGGTCTCGCTCCACTGGATCGTCAGGGTCTCCAGATCCAGAATCTCCTGCATGTCGTATTCGATCCAACTGTCTTCGGCCGAGGCCGCTGTCCAGGCGGTATCCGCCAGGCCATCGAACGCCAGACCGACCGAGCCCTGCGCCGACTGGCCGGACGTGATAAAGGTGCTGTTACCCGCCACAAGCGTTTTGCTTTGGCCGGCATACGGTTCCAAATCAGATAGGTACACCGTGCGGGTCGTTGTACCATTTATCGTTAATGTCACCGTACTGGTGGTATTGGGTTTGATATTGGATACTGCTTGTGTCACAACGGGAGTACTGCCGGATTCGTCAATAATAAGCGAGCATGCGGTATCTACGGTCACCGTCTTACCGGGGGCATATTCCAATGTACCGGCTTTATAGAAGTTGACCTGTGTTTGTTTCAATCCCTCATGCCGAACAGCCTGCACCGTGTCGGTGTTGGCCACAATCACAATCTGGTTGTTCTGTCTGTAGGCCGCTGTTTCTTCGGCCGTAGCGTTCGGCAGCACAATGTAGGCATACGAAGAATCTGTCGGCGCTACGCCGTGATCCATCCACAGGCTAAACGTATCTTCCGCCTTGCTGCCCTGCGGCCACAAACTCGGATTCATGCCGGTTTGATCTAAATAGGATACCTTCACCGCCGTTTGCTGCGGGAATACATACCCAATTTTGTTGTTGTAAACCCAATCGGCCTTGTAAGCCGCGCCATTCGTGCCAGCCGCTACCGCCGCACCGTTTACCAACGTACCGGCCGCTTTGGTTTGGTTGACAGTGGTATGAATGGGCGCTTTATGGTTGGAATGAATATCCGTCCCCAGCGCCACATATTCCTCGTCAAAGAAGAAATAACTAAGTTTTCCGCCGGTGGTAGCGCCGCTGTACGCGTTCCCGGCTTTGGGGCGAATATCGGTTTTTTCATAGGTATACGATATGGCGCCGTATTGTCCGTTCGACACACTGATGCTGTCGTCATTGCCGTTATCAAAATCGTTGTACCGATCCGAGAAATAATAGGGCGTGGTGGTACCGGGAATATGCCGCCAATCGTAGGTGGGCATCACGGAGCTGTATTCGTCGCCGTCTACCGCCACGGTGGTCATGCCGGCCGTTGTCCAGAACACCAGGCACCCAAGCTCTTCGTCCGGCCAGGTGGAGCGCCATTCGGTGGATTTCATACCGGCGGTATCGGTGCGCACGTTCACGCCGTAACCTTCCCGCATATGGCTCATATACGCCGATGTCCACATGGCCTTGTTGCCGGACAATCCGTTGTCGGCGCGCACGCCCATAATGTTATCCAGCAGTTTTTGATATTCATCGGCGCGGGCGGGATCGCTGGCAATCATCCGCTGCAGGGGCACCACGTAATTCTCATAGGCCCAGTTTTTGTCATACGGTTTACACAATGTGCCCATTTCCAGCAGATCGCCGCGGATCATCCAACGGTTACCGTCCAAAATATAGTCGGCCATTAAATCCAGCGTTTTCTGCGGCAATGCAAAACTGGTATCCCGCAAAAAATAGATCCACAAAGACAAATCCTGAATCAGCGATTTGCCGTAGCCGTTGGAATACAACAAGTTGCCGTGTGCATGGAACGAATTATCCACCATCAGCGCTTCGTCGCCCAATTTAAGGCTGCGGCCCAAATTGGCATACAAGCATTCGTCCACGGTTTTTTTGAACTGTGCCGCATTGTTTTCCAGCAGCGCTCTGTGAAGCGCGTTTTGGGTCTGCCACAGAGCGTTTTGCCCGGTGTTGGTCGATCCCAATCGATCCAATTTTCGACAGATCATGGCGATATTCTCGTCGGTCAATTCTTTTTCCAGCAAAACGCCGATCTTATAGATATATTGCCCAATACCAAAACCGTTTTCCCACCAGTTGGAACACCAAGGGCCTTCATAATCTGCCTGACCCGGATTGGCGTCCCGAATCGTACGCCAATGCTCCAATCCTTTTTGCACCGCATTCAACAACTCCGCATTGTGATAGAGTGCATCGGAGGGATTACTATAGGACATACTCATGGCCAGCATACGAGCCAGCGCTTTCTTGGGCTGCCATGTTTCACCGTTGGCGGTATGCGTCTGATCGTAATAATCAATATCCGCCCATGAGCCATCGGCCCCGATGGTTTTTAGATAGGCTTCCGCTTGCGTTTCGTCGCCATAGCGATCGATACTCAAGGTTAAAAAATACTCGGCAAACCGGGATTTAATAAGCGCCATTTCCTGAAGTTGCGCAGCGTCATCCTCGGCCGATACCGATAAAACGCTGAGCATCGTCATCAGCATAGCCAGTACCATTACCATAGATAACAACCGTTTGTACACCGTTTTCATGTTGCACACTCCTTTAATCTGACATACTGCGTTCTATACAAATCCATCCGGATTTAAGCCTTGTGTAAGGGGGCTATGCGTGCGCGATAGTCGTTCCATACCCGCTCAAACCAGTCGTCCTCCTCCGGTATGGGGCGCACCGGCTTCCATGTGGTGACAAAGTCCTCCCCTTGTTTTTGCGTGCTAGCTACCATCTGTCGATAATCGGAACATTCCGGAAGATAGGTCATACCCGGCAGACAGTCTCCCACCGGCTGCCCATCGTCCGGCTTCAGAACCAGCGCCGAGCCGCGACTGCCCGCCTGCCGGGCCGACCGACCCATGGCGGATGCCACCGCTTCGGCGGTAACAAACATGTCACGCACCTTTTCAAGCTGTACGATCTGTTCAGGCCCGGCTATCGACACTTTTTGGTAGAAGTCGCTTCGGATTCGGTGGATTTCCTGCTCCAGCGTTTGTATATCTACGGCATCTCGAATATGGGCCGCTCGGTTGCTCATAGCCTCCCGCAGCCAACGCCAAAGACCGCTTGCCGGCTCACCCGCTGCCTGCGATGCTTTCCAGGAGGCAAACAGACTGCCCAGCGTATCCTCTGTACGCCGGAGAAAAGCATCCGTGCACGAAGGAGGGGCGACAGACTGGCAGGCAATATGCTCCGCCGCCCGCATGGAACCGACCTGCGTGGAATTGAGAGCGGAGCCGCCCGGACGGCAGACGCCAAAGGTGCCGGCCGCTTCCCCGGCCACATAGAGGCCCCGGATGTTGGTCTGCCAGTTTTCGTCCACCTCCAGGCCTCCGTTATGGTGCTGCGCACAGACCGCAACCTCCAGCGGCTCGCTGTAAAGGTCGATCCCATGCGCTGCATACAGCTCGATGGCCGGACGATTCATTTTCTCCAACCGGGCAATCGGCGTGGGCAGCAGCGCGCCGGAGTTTTCAAGGTATGTATAGGCTTCTTTTGAAAGGATATCAAACCGCTGGCCCTCCAGCCCGGAAGGCTCCCGGCGAAAATCCATGTAGACCCGCCGCCCCAATTGACGCGTTTCACGGTAAATAATCAGGTCCAGCAGGGACGAGCCCTCCACCTTGGCCGCGTCGAACGGCCATTGGTACCCTTTTAAAAAGACGCGGTTAAGGGCTTCCTGCGGGGAATCGAAATAATCGAGCAGAAATTCGCGCTCCCGGCCGTTTTCATCAACCGAAATGTAGCGGGGCAGCACCTGCTGGTAGGTTCCCGACACGTTCCAGCGGAATTTGACTGAAGCGAGGCCATACTGCCATTCCTGCAGGTTGGCCGCTGCCGCGCCGATATCCAGTGCCAGCCCGGTCATGCCGGTCTGGCTTTCGGGATAGACCGAAGTCTCATAAATCCCGGCCGGCCCGCCGGTTGCCATAACAACATAATTGGCGCGGATGACCGCCAGTCCGTTCGAGGCATCCATAGCCCGTGTATGGTCAATACCCACCACGCCTTGGATTGTCCCATCCTGTTCCAGCAGACGGATGGCCGTAAAATGGTCGAGCAGTGGGATACCTTTGCTTTTAACAGACCGTTCCAGCGCCTGGGTCATAAACCGTGAGGTCAGCGGCCCGGCGGATGTCGCCCGACGGCGGGGATCATGGTCGGTTTTATAGCCGGCGTAAGCGCCGTAACGGGTGGTGGGAAAAGGCACCCCTAAATTGGCCAGCTTCATGAATCCCCGGACCGAACCGGCGGCTTCCGCCAAAGCGATGTCGCCGTTGACCCCGCCCCCTTCAAACAGGGTTTGGGCCATCTCCGCCACCGAATCGGTTTCTTTACCCGACAGGGACAGCTTATAATAGGTCTGCTTATCGCTGCCGGTATTGCGGGAGGTCCCCTTGTTCATCCCTTCCGACACCAGCAGGACATCCCGGTGGTTCCAATCATACAGCCAGTCGGCGGCGTTGAATCCCGCGCAGCCGGAGCCGATCACCACCGTATCCACGGTGATAATAGGAATCTCGTGCCCGGCCAGCCGTCTAATTTCCTGTTTCATCACAGCCTCCGTATATGGAAGCCGCCGTCCGCATTGAGCACCTGCCCGGTAGCGAAATCCAGCAGGCCGCCTGCGGCCGCCAGCACGCAGTTGGCCACATCCTCGGGACGGCCGAACCGCTTGATGGGGGTCACCCCTTCTTCGATCAGCTTTTGATATTTGGCGGTTACGCTCTTTGTCATGTCCGTCAAGATAATACCCGGGCGCACCTCAAAGACGCCGATGCCATCTTCCGCCAGTTTATCGGCAAACAGCTTGGTGACCATGGAGACGCCCGCCTTGGATACGCAATATTCCCCCCGGTTGGTGGACGAGGTATACGAGGACATGGAGGCAATATTGATGATGCGGGGCTGATAATCCTCGACTCCATTGTTTTGCATGGCTATCATAGCGTTGGCCACTGTCTGGCACATAAAAAACGTACCCTTTAAATTGATGCGGATGAGACGGTCAAAGCTCTCCTCGGTGGTTTCAAGGATATCCAGGCGTACATTCGGCGCCACGCCGGCGTTGTTCACATGGACGTCCAGCCGGCCATAGCGCTGTGCAACGGTATCGATCAAGCGCCGGCGGTCGTCCGCCTGGGAGATATCGCAACGGATATAGTCCGCCTTCCATCCCTTGGCGGTCAAAAATGCCACCAAGCTGGCCATGTCTTCTTCCGGCTGAATGTCTGAAAATACGGTGCGGTAGCCCGCCTCGCACAGCTTGCAGGCGGTGGCATATCCAATGCCACGGGCTGAACCTGTAACTACAGCTATTTTTTCCATTATGTAAACCTCTCCTTTCCTTCCCGGTAAAGCGGCGCGTATACGGCGCTGTCACGAATTACACAGCCGGCGCAGCCCCCCATCCGCATCAGTTCGGTGCACTTTCCGCAGGCAATACAGCATTTTTTCGGATCCATACCGCCCTTTTCGAGTATATCGTGCGCGAAGCCCGGATAGGCGAACGCCTCGCGCCCAAAACCGGCCATGGCCGCCCCCTTTTGGGTGATCATACCGGCGGCAAAGCAGGGTGACAAATGGCGCAGATACGACATTCCGGAGGCTATAACAGACAAATCTGGAAATGCCTGCGCGACTTCGCCGATACAGTCAGCCATCCGTGCCACGCCGACCAGCGGATTTTCCGGCGGCTCATAGGGCCCCTGGTCGAAGGGGCGATTCACATGCGGGTTGACATAGGGATTCCCGATTGTCAGATCAAGCAGAGACATACCGCGCTTTTTATGCAGCGTTTCCACCAGCCGCAGGGCCTCCGTCAAATCCGGCGTGAGGCTGCCGTCCGGTTTCATGCCGAATCCATAGGGATACGCCGCCCCGTCGTATATGTTCAGCCGGCTGGTCACGATGGTGTGCGGTGACACGGCAGCCTGCACGGCGTCAACCGCATCCAGCAGCAAACGAGTGCGGTTTTCAAAGCTGCCGCCATAGCGTCCCGGACGATTATAAGCCGACAGCAATTCGCATATCAGGTAGCGATGGCAGGCCTTGATATCCACTCCGTCGAATCCCGCCTGTTCCGCCAGCTTTGCCGATCGGGCATAGAGCTCCGGGAGGGTATCCAGTTCTTCGTCAGAAACGATTCGGCTTTCCGGCAACGGGCCGTTTGTCTCATAAGGTGGACAATTATAAGCGATGATCGGCTCCGGTTTGCCGGCAGGTTTGGAGTAGCGGCCGGAATGGGTAAGCTGTACAATCACAATCGGCTCGAATCCATAAGCGTTTTGACAGCGTTCCTTAATTTCCGATGTCATTTTTTGAAAAACATCGATATTATCCGGTGTAATCATCAACTGCCGCGGGTTGGCCCGCGCTTTCGGAAGCACGGCGGTCGCCTCGGCCCAAATGAGTCCCGCACCGCTTTCCGCAAACCGTCGATAACGGCGGAGTGTCAGTTCTCCCGGCGCGCCGTCCTCCCGGCCATCGCAGCCTTCCATGGGCTGAATGGCCAGCCGGTTCGCCACCGTATGGCCTTTTATGGCCAATGGTTCCGCCAAACGGGACAGATCGGACTCAAGAGGCAGGGAAACGCCCAGTCCGGTGGTTTCCTTTTCCACATCATAAATGGTGTTATAATGAAAAGCAGGCATTTGTGTATGGTCATCCTTTCCTATACAGTGTCATTATACCATATTTTTTGCAGAAACCAGAAGAAAGTGCGGCGCGGCAGAGCCGCGGAGGGGCTGCGCCCCGTAACCCCTTTTTCAAAGCCTCAGGGGCTATGCCCTTGAGGCTATTATATCACCCGCCGTTCATCCCGGCAAGCAGCGAGCGGATTCCTCTGCCAGACGGTTGCCTTTCCCTTCAAAACATGGTATACTAGGGAATCTCTTTTACGTATAGTTTATATAGTGGATAGAAACCCCATTCTGGAGGAGGTTCCCGTATGGATAACCGGCCGATCGGCGTGTTCGATTCGGGCCTGGGCGGGCTCACCGTCGTCCGGCAGCTGATGGAACAGCTGCCGCAGGAGGATATTGTGTATTTCGGCGATACCGGCCGGGTGCCCTATGGCACCCGCAGCCGTGAGACGATTGAAACCTATACCCGGCAGGACTGTGCCTTTTTGCAGGGCCGGGATGTGAAAATGATCATTGCCGCCTGCGGGACCGTCAGCTCCACCGCGCCGGCGATACTGAACGGCCTGCCGCTGCCCGCCATCGGTGTGGTGGAAAGCGCAGCCGATGCCGCGGTAGAGGCCTCTGCCAGCGGGCGGATTGGCGTGATCGGCACGGCGGCCACCATCCGCGCGGGAGCGTTCCGGCGGCGAATGGAAAGCCGCCGGCCGGGGGGGCAGGTGACCGACGCGGCCTGTCCGCTGTTTGTGCCGCTGGTCGAAAACGGCTGGATCGAAGAAGATAACCCGGTGACGCGGCGGACAGCGGAAATATATCTGCGCCCCATGCTTGAGGCGGGGGTGGATACGCTGATTCTAGGGTGCACTCATTTTCCCCTGCTGCGGCCGGTCATTGCGGCCATGCTGCCCGGTGTGACGCTGATCGATTCCGGCCGGGAAGCCGCCGTGCGATGCGCTGGGATGCTGCGCGAACAGGAATTGCTGGCCGCGCGCGGCCAGGCCGGCGTCTGCCATTACTGTGTGAGCGATCATGCGGAGGATTTTTCACGCGTGGCCTCCATGTTCCTCGGCCGGCCGGTCGGCGGCCATACGGAATGGGTGCGACTGGAAACCATCGAACACGCCGGGTAAGGAGACAGCCATGGATGTGATAATTACCATTATCGGCCGCCAGACCGTGGACGGCGGGTGCGAGGTGACCGAGATGACCGCTCCGGGCCGGATGGAGTGGAGCGGGGGCGAGTGGAAACTCACCTGGCGGGAATCCTCGCCGGAGGGGGATACGGATTCGACCATCCGTATTTTGGATGGAGGCATGGAAGTGGAGCGGCGCGGAGCCATCCGTTCTCTGCTGCGGCTGACTCCCGGAAAAAGGCAGGAAAGCGAATATGACGCGGGCGTCGGTGTGCTTCGTATGGGGATCGATACCAAACTCGTCCAAAGCAGCCTGACCCCGGCGGGCGGAACGGCGGAGGCTCGCTATACGCTGGATATCAACGGGTCCGTCACGGCGGACCACGTATTAACCATAGACGTCAAAGGAGCGGATAGAACATGTCAAGAATAGTCGAAGAATCCCGGCGGCAGGTGCGGGACGTCATTATGCGGGCGCTGGGCGAGGCGGTGGCAGCCGGGGAGCTGCCGGCCGAACCGATTCCGGCTTTCGGCATCGAAGTGCCGGGCGACCGGGCGCATGGCGACCTGTCGGCCAATGCGGCCATGGCTTCGGCGCGGGCCTTTAAACGGGCCCCCCGCCAAATTGCGGATATTCTGCTGGCGCATATGCGGCTGGAAGGCACCTATCTGGAAAAGGCGGAGGTCGCCGGCCCCGGCTTCCTCAACTTTTTCCTGTCCCCGCGGTTTTACGCGGATGTGATTGCGGATGTGCTGGACAAGCAGGCTTGCTATGGCCGGTCGGATTACGGTCGTGGAAAGAAAGTGATGGTGGAGTTTGTTTCGGCCAATCCCACCGGCCCCATGCATATGGGCAACGCGCGTGGCGGCGCCTTGGGCGACTGTCTGGCCGCGGTGCTGGAGGCGGCGGGCTACGACGTGTGGCGGGAGTTTTACGTAAACGACGCCGGAAACCAGATCGAAAAATTTGCCGTATCGCTGGAAGCGCGCTATTTGCAGATTTATAAAGGCGAGGATGCCGTGGAATTCCCTGAGGACGCCTACCATGGGGATGACATTAAAGATCACGCCGCCGCGTTCGCGGAGGAATACGGCGACCGCTTTGTGGAAGCCGGTGCGGACGAACGCCGCCAGGCGCTGGTAGCGTTTGCGCTGCCCCAAAATATCGACAAGATGCACAGGGACATGGAAAAATACCGCATTCATTATGACCGGTGGTTTATGGAGTCGGTCCTGCATGAGGGTGGCGAACTGAACGAAACCATCGAGCTGTTGAAACAGCGCGGCATGACCTATGAAAAAGACGGTGCGCTGTGGTATAAAAACAAAGAGGTGTTGACGGAAAAACTGCTGGCCGAAGGCAAATCTCAGGCGGAGATCGACAAGCTCGAATTCAAGGACGACGTACTGGTGCGGGCTAACGGACATCCTACCTATTTTGCGGCGGACATCGCCTATCACCGCAACAAATTTGCCCGTGGCTTCGACACCTGCATCGACGTCTGGGGGGCCGACCATCACGGCCATGTCGCCCGTATGAAGGGCGCGATGGATGCCGTGGGGCTGGACGGCGACAAACTGCAGGTAGTGTTGATCCAGCTGGTGCGGCTGATGAGGGACGGCGAAGTGGTGCGGATGTCGAAACGATCGGGCAAAGCCATCCAGCTGGCCGACCTGCTGGACGAGGTGCCGGTGGATGCGGCGCGGTTTTTCTTTAACATGCGGGAGGCCAACACCCGCATGGACTTTGACCTTGGGCTGGCCATCGAGCAGTCTTCCTCCAATCCCGTCTACTATGTGCAGTACGCGCACGCGCGGATCTGCTCCATCTTTAAGAAAATGGAACAGGAAGGCGTCGCCGTGCGTATTGCCTCCGCGGAAGAGCTGGCCCGCCTTGGCCAGCCGGAGGAGAAGGAGCTGATCCGGCACCTGGCCGCGTATACCGATGAAATCGTGGCGTCCGCCAGGGCCTATGATCCGGCGCGGATCACCCGGTACTGCCAGGAACTGGCGACACTGTTCCATAAGTTTTACAATGCCTGCCGCGTCAAAGGCGAGGATGAGGGGCTGATGCAGGCGCGGCTGGCCCTGTGCGCGGCGACCAAAACCGTGCTGGGCAACGCCCTGGGATTGCTGAAAATCGACGCGCCGGTCAGTATGTAACGTATAACCGGGGCCCGTGCGGGTATACCATAGCCAAAGGAGGGGGCGGCTATGCGGATATTAGTGGTGTTTACAGGGGGGACGATCGGCTCGTTTGAGACGGCCGGCAACGTGATCGCCCCCGGTGACGAAACGTATAACCGGCATTTGCTGGAGCGGTATGCCGCATCCGGCCGGGCACGGGCCGGTGTCGCGTTTGATACGATGGAACCGCTGACGACGTTGAGCGAAAACATGGCCCCCGACCGGTGGAACCAGCTGCTCAAGGCGTTGCGCGGCGTCGACTGTGCCCATTATGACGGGGTGATCGTCACCCACGGGACCGATACGCTGGCTTACACGGCGGCCCTGCTGTCGCTTCTGTGGCAGGGGATGGATAAGCCGCTGTGGCTGGTGTCGGCGGGATTAACGCTTTCCCATCCGGATTCCAACGGCGTCGCCAATTTTGCACAGGCGGTCGAAGGCATCGCCGAGGGCTGGCCGGGCGTTTGGGCCGCCTGGAGGACAAAAAGCGGCGGCATGCGGCGGATCCCTGGATATGCCCTGCGCCAGTGCGACCTGTATACGGATGAGTTTGAAGAGGCGGAAGGGGCTGCCGCCGCCGTGCCCGCTGCACAGCCTCGCCTGTATACGCTGACAAAACCGCTGCAGGCGGCAGTCGCCTGCCTACGGCCATATCCGGGGATCGATTATGAGGCGTTTCAGCCTGGACCTGCCGTTAAAGCGGTCTTGCATGAACCTTATCACGCGGGGACAGCCCCGGCGGAAGGGCGCTCGACGGTGTTGGACCTGGCGGCCCGCTGCCGGGATCAGGGGATTGACGTCTATCTCGCCCCGGTCAAGGCCGGTTCGCCGGTTTATGAGTCGGCGGCCCGTATGCGGGACGCCGGAATCCGGGCGCTGCCGGGCGTAACGTGGGAGACGGCCTATGCCTGGCTGACGGTTGCTTTCAGCCAGGGAGACGCCCGCACGGCCGAAAAGCTGTTGGCGGAATTTGCCGGATGATCCGGCGAATTTCGTGTTGCGCTTTTCCTGCGTGCGTGTTATAATAGTCCTTAATTTCAGAATTTAGCGAAAAGGTTTTTGCAAAAGTTTTTGGAAAAATGGTGATCGCTGCAAAGCGGCTCCCGCGCCGGAGCGTGCGTCACTTCTTCTGGTTTCTGCAAAATGGTAGGATATATTTAAAATTGATACCGGTGCCGCGTGATTCGAGGCATACGGGCAGGCGGGTCCTGTGCGACGGTGCGCCGTGAACCATGTCAGGCGGGGAACCGAGCAGCATTAAGCGGTAGTCATCGTGCGCCGCAGTCAACCTGTCTGCCCGTATGCTTCGGACCATGCGGCTTTTTGGAGGTGCAGGGAGAATGTATCAGGTTTTATACCGCAAATGGCGGCCGCAGACGTTTTCGGACGTATGGGGCCAGCCTCATATTACGACGGCTCTGAAAAATGAACTGCGGACCGGGCGGCTGGCGCACGCCTATCTGTTTACCGGCTCCCGCGGCACCGGCAAGACCTCCTGCGCCAAAATTCTGGCCAAGGCGGTCAACTGCCTCCACCCGGTCGACGGTGATCCCTGCAACGAATGCGAGGTCTGCCGGGGTATCGACGACGGCACGGTGCTGGACGTGGCCGAAATCGACGCGGCGTCCAACAATGGCGTGGATAACATCCGGGATTTGCGGGAGGAAGTGAATTTCACCCCTACAATCGGGAAATACCGCGTCTATATCATTGATGAGGTACATATGCTGTCGGCCGGCGCGTTTAATGCGCTCCTGAAAACCCTGGAGGAGCCGCCGGCCCACGTGATTTTTGTGTTGGCCACCACCGAGGTGCACAAGCTGCCGGCCACCATATTATCCCGCTGCCAGCGGTTTGATTTTAACCGTATCGCTCCGGCCGATATCGCCGGGCGAATGCAGTACATTGCCGGGCAGGAGGGCTTTACGCTGGAGGAAGACGCCGCGCTGCTGATTGCGCGGCTGGCGGACGGCGGTATGCGGGACGCGCTGTCCCTGCTCGACCAGTGTTTGTCCCGCTCACGGGAGATCGACGCCAACGTGGTCGCCGCAGCCTCCGGCATGGCGGGGCGGGAATATCTGTATTCTCTGGCTGAGGCGATCCGTCGGCAGGACGGCGCGGCGGGACTCACGCTGCTTCACGATTTATACACTGGCTCCTGCGATATGGAGCGGCTTTGTGTGGAACTAACGGAGTTTTTCCGCGGCCTGATGATCGTAAAAAGTGTGGAGCGGGCCGAGGAGCTGGTGGTAACTACGCCGGCGGAGCTGGAGCGGATGCGGGAGACAGCGGCGGCCTTTGAGCTGACGGTCATACTCCATGCCATGGATGTGCTGCAGGGCGCGATGGAGCGGCTGCGTTCCGGAGGATCCCGCCGTATGGAAATGGAAATGGCGCTGCTGCGGCTGTGCTCGCCGGATCTGGATACCGGATCGGCAGGGCTGCTGCGCCGTCTCAAGGCGCTGGAAGAACAGGTGAGGATGCTGGCGGCGGGAGGTACGGCGGTGCAGCCGCAGTCGGCGGCCGCGCCCTCCTCCCCGGAACCGGCTGCGTCTGTCCGGAAACCGGTCATAAAAGAGCCGGCCGCCCCGGCGGCGGAGTCTCTCC
>URYP01000027.1 GCA_900552115.1 uncultured Oscillospiraceae bacterium
GCCGGTCGTTTTATATTCGTCTATACAACAAGCCCGCCATTAGGGCTCAAAACCTGTCCGGTAATAAACCCGGCGTCGTCGGAAATCAAAAAAGCGGCCGCCCCAGCTACATCATCCGGCGTGCCAATCCTCTGTAAGGGCGTATCCTCCCGCAGCATTTCCAGGCTGCTTTCATCCAAATTGCCGTTCATCGGCGTATCGATCACACCGGGTGCTAGACAGTTCACCCGAATCCGGGAAGGGCCAAGCTCCTGCGCCAGCGCCTTCGTCATACCGATCAAGCCGGCTTTTGCTGTGGAATAAGCCACCTCACAGGAAGCGCCGGATATCCCCCATATAGAGGACACCAGCACAATGCTGCCGCTGTGCCGGCGGATCATGGCAGGCAGCACCGCCTGGCAGGCATGATAAGCTCCATCAAGATGGATCCGCAGCATTCGTGTCCATTCCTCATAGGTGGTATCGGTAAACAGTTTCTGTTGGGCAATGCCCGCACAGTGAATCAACGCGTCGATATGGCCGAACCGGTCCGCCGCCAGAACCGCCGCCCGCTGCATATCCGATGCACAGGCAATGTCCGCCTGCACGGTCATCACATCGGCTCCCGCTTTGACCAGCTCCTGTTCCAGCTGCTCCGCGGATTCCCTGCTGCGTCCATATTGCAGACAGAGTCCATATCCCTCTTTTGCCAAACGACGGGCTACTGCCTGTCCTATTCCGCCGGATGCGCCGGTAATCCAGACATTGCGTTTCATAGCCCCTTCTCCTTTTTCAATATCGCCGGCAGCTTTTGGGCATAGGCACGAAAAGCGCTGGGCAGAGCATACACATCTCTGATTTCGTCGGCATCAGCCCAAACGCAATCGGAAGGCGTATGCGCGTCCTCCAGCCATACGGCCCTTCCTTCCATATGCCATTCAATATGGGAAAATAAATGGCGGGCTTTCCCCAAATCTTCTGTGTCCAGAATCCGGCCGCCTGTCCACTGGATGACCAACTCCCGAACAGCCTCATCCGGCATCTCCCCATCCACAGACGGCAGCTCCCACAAGCCGCCCAACAATCCCGCGGAGGGCCGTTTGTGCAGCAAAACCGTCCATGCATTATCCCTTTTCCTGATGATAACCAAAACTGTACGATGTTCCACCCGCCGTTCCTTTTTGGGCGACCGTACCGGCAATTCACCGGCACAGCCTTGTTTTTGAGCTTCACACAATCCATAGAGCGGACAAGCGGTGCAGTCCGGGGTTGTATTTGGCAGGCAAACGGTTTCTCCCAATTCCATAATGGCTTCATTGAATAAGCCGGGGTTCTTCTGTGGAACCAAAGCGGCGGCGAGTTTTGACAGCTCCTTTTTAACAGCCGGTTTCAGCACATCCTCCGAGCAAGCGGTGAGCCGGGCCAGTACCCGCAGCACATTGCCGTCAACCGCCGGAACCGCAAGATCATAAGCGATGGAGGCAATCGCACCGGCGGTGTATTCCCCTATCCCTGGCAGCTGAAGCAGCGCCTCAAACGACGCCGGCAATTCTCCGCCATAGTGTTCCATAATCTGAATGGCGGCTTTACGCAGATTCTTGGCGCGGCTATAATATCCCAGCCCTTCCCAGAGTTTCAGCAGCGTGTCTTCATCTACGGCGGCTAGATCAGCCACCGTGGGGAGAGCTTCCATAAAGCGTTCGTAATAACCCAGCGCCGCCTCGATCCGCGTCTGCTGAAGCATGATTTCCGACACCCACACCCGGTAGGGCGTGGGCTCCACACGCCATGGAAAAGGGCGGCGAACCTGACAATACCAGTCGAGCAGACGCGGCGTCCATTCCGGATTCGGTTTCCACTGCATTTATTCGCACGCTCCATCCGGTTCGGGCCCGTCGGCGGACGGATCCTCCAGCACCGATGTACAGTGCGGGCAACGCACAGCGTCTATACTGATTTCGCTGCAACAGTACGGGCAGCGTTTTGTTGTCTGTACGGCCGGCTCATCCGGTTTTCGGCGGCGGTTCAGCCGGTTGATCCCCTTGACCAGCAAAAAGATGATGAACGCCATGATGACAAAATCAATCACAGCCGTGATAAACGCTCCATAATTGAAGGTGGTAGCCCCCGCATCCTTGGCGGCCTGAAGGGTTGCGTAAGTCGCAGCCTCAACCCCTTCCGGATACTTCAGCACCAAAAACTGATCGGTGAAATTGATACCGCCGGTCATCATGCCTACAAAAGGCATGATGAGGTCGCTGACCACGGAGGAAACGATTTTTTGAAACGCGCCGCCTATGATAACGCCAACCGCCAGGTCAATTACATTGCCCCGCAGCGCAAATTGCTTAAATTCACCCAGTATACCGCCCATCTTTTTCATCTGTTTCGTGACGTCTTCCTTCATGCGGCTATCCTTCCTGCTCATGGCCGGCTCCTTTCTCTTTGGGCGGTTCTATTTTCTCGGTCAGCTTGCGTTTTACATCCACACAATCATATTTTTGTTTGAATTGCACCCGTCCCACAAAGTTTTTCTGGCACCGGCGGCAGGTAAAATCCGCAAAAAAGGCATGACCGCGAAACGCCCATTCTCCTTTACGACGCAGATTCCTCCCGCATTCCGGACAGGAAAATCGCAGCAGGCTGCGGTCAATCAGGGGGCTGTCTATATCTTTCAGCACGAAAGGTTTAAAGGTGACCCGATCATAAAAAACCTTGTCCGCTTTTTGTAGAATCTTGTGAAAGGATGGCGGATCCCCTACTCTTCGCAATACCTCAGCCGTCATCAAACTGTCACCGAGCGCCCGATGGGTCTCCATTCCCTGCGTGTCAATATTCAGGTTTTCACAGGCCGCCTGCAACCCCATTTGCTGATGCAGGCTAATCCCCATTTTCTCTTGGCAATAACGCTGTATGTCCGCGTAATACGCCATCATGGGAATATCCTGCCGATGGCAAAAATAGCGAAAATTCTCCATAAGAACCAGCAGATCGGTCTGGCTCCAAGTCAAGAACGCCGCTTCCGAAGTACCCATCCAGTCCTGCAGCCGGTGAACAACCGAGACAAACGAACCGCCTTTATCCAATTCCTCCGGCGCAATATGAGTAAGCCCCTTTACGATTTCCGATAATTTTCGACTGACCGATGGTTTGATAACCGCCTGAAAACGATCGACTATTTGAAAAGAAGCATCCAGTTTAACGGCGCCAATTTCAATAATTTCATTGAAATAGCCGTGCGCCTTGTGAGAATATGCCCCATTCCATTCCAAATCCATTACTATATAGACGATGGAAAGCGCCTCCTTTAGCCCATATCCCCCAGAACCCTGCCGGCCAGCACATGGAAATGCAGATGAGAAACTGTCTGTCCCGCCTCCGGTCCGTTATTGGTTACAACCCGAAAATCACCGATTTCAAGCTGGTCTGCCAGCCGGGCAATGACCGCAAAGATATGCGCGGTCACGGCCGCATTCTCTTCATTGAGAGCGGCCGCCCCCTCTATATGTTCTTTGGGAATGACCAGAAAATGTACCGGAGCTTTGGGCTCTATATCGTAAAAAGCCAGCACCTGTTCGTCCTCGTATATTTTGTTTGAAGGAATATCCCCACGGAGAATACCGCAAAATACACAGTCCATATTGTACCTCCTTATAATGCGTTATTATGCGTTTTCAACCTGCGTGGCCACAATATCGTCCACTGTATTCATTGCGTCGTCCACTTTGGTCAGGTCTTTACCGCCGCCCTGTGCCATATCCGGACGCCCGCCTCCGCGGCCATCGCACAGCGCCGTTATTTCCTTGATGATCTTACCGGCGTGGGCTCCGAGCGCCACTGCCGCTGGTGAACAAAAGCAAGCAAAAGAAACGGAATTCGAGATTTCCTGCATACCAGCCAGCAGAACAACCGTAGCCTGATCGCCCACCAGGTCTTTACAACGGCTGCACATTTCCCGCACCGCGTCGGAACCGGTGCCGGCAAACGCTGCCGCTACCACCTTGACCCCGCCAACCGTCTTGGCGTTTTCAAACAACCCCTCCACCTTTTTCGATGCGATACGAGCCCGGATATCCTCCAGTTCTTTCTGCGCCGCTTTCAGTTCCGCCATTACCTGGGCCGAACGCCGGCCGATATCCTCAACATTGCTGGCTTTAATCGTATCCGCCGTATATTCCAGAAGCTGACGCTGTTCGTCCATGACTTCCAACAGGTTAAGTCCCGTCACGGCTTCAATACGGCGAACGCCCGAGGCCACAGACCCTTCGGACAGAATCCGGAACAATCCCAGTTTGGCGGTATTGTCTACATGGGTGCCGCCGCAGAATTCAATGGACATATCGCCCATTTTAACCACGCGCACCACATCGCCGTATTTTTCACCAAAAAGAGCCATGGCTCCCAGTTTTTTGGCTTCCTCAATCGGCATTTCACGGATATCCGCTTCCATGCCGTCCAAAATCCATCCGTTGACAAGCCCTTCCACCTGTTTGAGCTCCTCCGGCGTCAGCGCGGAGAAATGCGTAAAGTCAAAGCGTACACGGCGGCTGTCCACCAGTTGCCCGGCCTGTTCGACATGCGATCCAAGCACGCGGCGCAGCGCCGCCTGCAGCAGATGCGCCGCCGTATGATTGCGCATAGTCGCGCAGCGAATCTCATCGTTGACTGCGGCAGTCAGCACATCCCCCACTCGCAGGTCGCCGGCTTTTTGTACACCCACATGGGCAATAACCCCACTGTGGCTTTTTATGGTGTTTTCCACGTCAAACTGCGCACCGTCCGCAATCAGGGATCCAATATCCCCCACCTGTCCGCCGCTTTCCGCATAGAAAGGCGTCACATCCAAAACAACGGCCGCCCGGTCGCCGGCGGTAAGCGTTTCCACCAGCTCATTATTGCGCAGAATCGCCGTTACCACCGCCTGGTGGCTGAGGGAGCTATATCCAACAAATTCGCCCGGTATCAGCTGCTCTAAAGCGCTGGCGCTGTTTTTCCAGGCATCCGTGTCGTCGCTGCTCTGCGCGTTGCGGGCACGTTCCCGCTGCTCGGTCATCAGGCGCGCAAAAGCGTCCTCATCCACCGTCAGGCCTTTTTCTTCCAGTATATCCTGTGTCAGGTCCAGCGGGAATCCATAGGTGTCGTACAGCTTAAAGGCGTCCTCACCCGGCAGCACCGTCCCCTTCAAGCGGGTGAGCATATCATCCAGCAAGGCCAGTCCGCTGTCGATGGTTTTAGAAAAAGCGGTCTCCTCCACATGGATTAGTTTGACAATAAAATCCTTCTTCTCAAACAGCTCCGGATAAGCGTTCAGGTTCTCCTGGATCACCGTGTCGCATACTTCAAACAGGAACGGTTTTTGAATCCCAAGAAGACGGCCATGCCGAGCCGCCCGGCGCAGCAGGCGGCGCAGAACATAGCCGCGCCCCTCGTTGGAGGGCATTACGCCGTCGCCAATCATGAAGGTGGTGGAACGGATATGGTCGGTAATTACCCGAAGGGAAACATCCGTTTTCGGGTCGTCGCCATAATGCACGCCAGCAATACGGCTGACGTGTTTCATAATGTTTTGAACCGTATCCACCTCAAAAAGATTGTCTACTCCCTGCATGATGCAGGCCAGACGCTCCAATCCCATACCCGTATCAATATTGGGATGTTCCAAAGGCGTGTAGTTGCCGTTCCCATCGCTGTCGAACTGGGTAAATACCAGATTCCAAAACTCCACGTACCGGTCGCAGTCGCAGCCTACGCCGCAGGTCGGGGAGCCGCAGCCGAACGCCTCGCCCCGGTCAAAGTATAGCTCCGAACAGGGGCCGCAGGGACCGGTGCCATGCTCCCAGAAATTGTCTTCCTTGCCCAGGCGCACGATACGGTCGGGAGAAACGCCGACCTCTTTGGTCCAAATATTAAACGCCTCGTCGTCGTCCTCGTAAATGCTGACCCAGATCCGGTCAACCGGCAGTTCCATCACCTTGGTGCAGAATTCCCAGGCCCACGCCGTGGCTTCATGCTTAAAATAATCGCCAAAACTGAAATTCCCCAGCATTTCAAAATAGGTGCCGTGGCGGGCGGTTTTGCCCACCCGTTCAATATCCGGAGTACGGATACACTTCTGGCAGGTGGTCACCCGCTTGCGGGGCGGGGTAATTTCCCCAGTAAAAAACTTTTTCATGGGCGCCATGCCGGAGTTGATGAGCAGCAGCGATTTGTCGTTTTTGGGGATCAGCCCAAAGCTGGGGAGCCGTAAATGGCCCTTGCTTTCAAAAAACGAAAGATATTTTTCTCGCAACTCATTTAAGCCTGTCCACTGCATAGTTGTTCCGTCTCCTTTTTCGATATAAAAATACCTCCGCCCGGTCATGGACAGAGGTTTTGCAATACCCATCCGGCCCTGTGCCCGGATCCGAATGCCGTCAAACGAAACATACGGCCTGTATCGGGCGTTTTCTCTTACCGATTATAAGGCAATCCGGCCTTTTTGTCAATATATCGAGCGGTTGTCCATCCTCCTCCTGACCAGAACCGCCCCCGCAAAAACATTGACAAGAATTTATAAAATGGTTATACTTAAAACGTGTTTCCAAATGGGGCTGATGTCGCGTTTCATGCCTGTAGCCAGCGACATGCAGCCAACACTTTTTGAGACGGGAGCGAGCGAGATTATGGCAAAAGTGCCGGAGCTGTTTGGTTGTATGGTGTTCAATGATACCGTAATGCAGGAAAGGCTTCCCAAAGAAACGTATAAAGCCCTGAAGAAATATATTGCGGACAACAAAGCGCTGGATCAGGAGGTCGCCAATGTGGTGGCCAATACCATGAAGGATTGGGCGGTGGAACACGGCGTCACGCATTATACGCACTGGTTCCAGCCGCTGACCGATGTCACTGCTGAAAAGCATGACAGTTTCATCACCCCAACGCCAGACGGCAAGGTGATTATGGAGTTTTCCGGCAAGGAACTCATTAAAGGCGAACCGGATGCTTCCAGCTTCCCCTCCGGCGGCTTGCGCGCTACGTTTGAGGCCCGCGGCTATACCGTTTGGGATCCTACCTCGTACGCCTTTATTAAAGACGGTACGCTGTGCATTCCCACCGCCCTCTGTTCTTATGGCGGTGAATCCCTGGATAAAAAGACCCCCCTGCTGCGCTCCATGAACGCCATCAACAAACAGGGCCTGCGCATTTTACGGCTCTTCGGCAATACGTCGGTGCGCTCAATTGTAACCACCGTAGGCCCGGAGCAGGAGTATTTTCTCATAGACCGGTCGGTATTTAACCAGCGGCGGGATCTAATCTACACGGGGCGCACGCTGTTTGGCGCCCGGCCTCCCAAAGGGCAGGAGATGGACGACCATTATTTCGGCGCCATCAAGCCCCGTGTGGCGGCGTTTATGAAAGAGCTGGACGAGGAGCTCTGGAAACTGGGTATTCTGGCTAAGACCGAACATAACGAGGTAGCGCCCGGCCAGCATGAACTGGCCCCAATCTTTTCCACTACCAACATGGCTACCGACCATAACCAACTGACCATGGAACTTATGAAACGGGTAGCGGCCCGCCATGGCATGGTATGCCTCCTGCACGAAAAACCCTTCGACGGAGTCAACGGCAGCGGCAAGCATAACAACTGGTCCTTGTCCACCGACACGGGAATCAACCTGCTGGAGCCCGGGGATTCTCCCCGTGAAAACGCACAGTTCCTGCTTTTCCTCACCGCTGTCATCAAAGCGGTGGACGAATATCAGGACCTGCTGCGGGTGTCCGCCGCCGGTGCCGGCAACGATCACCGCCTGGGAGCGCACGAGGCGCCCCCGGCCGTGGTTTCCGTTTCGCTGGGCGATGAGCTGACCGAAATTCTGGAATCGATTGAAAGCAACACGGCCTATGATGCCAAAGAAAAGGTGCAGATGCGGGTTGGCGTACACGTCCTTCCCCGGTTCCCCAAGGATACGACCGACCGCAACCGCACCTCCCCCTTCGCGTTTACCGGTAATAAATTTGAATTCCGCATGCTGGGTTCCGCCGCATCCATTGCCGGGGCGAACATTATCCTGAACACAGCCGTAGCGGAAGAACTGCGTCAATTTGCGGATATCCTGGAACAGGCGGACGATTTTCAAAATGCGCTGGACAGCCTGATAAAGAAAACCATCAAGGATCACAAACGCATCATCTTTAATGGGAACGGCTATAATGACGAGTGGCTGGAAGAGGCAAAACGGCGGGGACTCGATAATTTCCCGACCACACCGGATTGCCTGCCCTGCTACGAATATCCTAAAAATATCGAGCTGTTTACGCGTCACAAGGTACTCAGCCAGACCGAAGTCCATTCCCGCATGGAAATATCCTATGAGAACTACTGCAAAACGCTGGCAATCGAAGCTCTAACCATGCTGGATATGGCACAGAAAGAAATCGTACCCGCTGTCTGCTCTTATATACACGAGATCGCGGATACAGCCCTGAGCAAAAAACAGTTGATTCCCGGTATAGACTGCTATACGGAGGAGTCCTTGGTTAAAAAGCTGACCGACCTGTGTAACCAGGTATCCCGCTATGCGGAGGAGCTTCATGCTGCGGTTGAAAAAGCACGGGAAATCACTGACGTAGGCGCCTGCGCGCAGTATTTCAGCCATACCGTGCTGGCAATTATGAAACGCCTGCGGGAGGCTTCCGATCAATTGGAACTCTGTACCGATAAGCGGCATTGGCCTTTCCCGAGCTACGGGGAAATTCTATTCAGCGTCCGATAGTCCAAGGAGGAACAGCTACGGTTGTTCCTCTTTTTTAAACAAAATAAAATCCCGGCCGGAATAATCCGGCCGGGATTTTTAGGTTGTTTTAAATAGAGATTTTGTGCGCAATGTCGTATAGGCGGCGATTAAAGGGTTTCTTCATCTGCAGCGCCTCTTCAATATCCAAATTCGTAATTTTATCCGACTGGATGGTCACCACTTTATTCGTCTGGCCATTCAGCAGCAGCTCAACCGCGTGATACCCCATTTCACTCGCCAGCACCCGGTCACGCACCGTCGGAGAACCGCCGCGCTGCACATGACCGAGAATCGTGGCGCGGGATTCGATTCCCGTTTCTTCCTGAATATGCGAGGCAAGTTCCACCACATGGCCGACGCCTTCGGCTACAATAATGATAAAATGCTTTTTGCCGGTCCGGGACGTAGCGGCGATCCGCTCAAGAATATCCCGCTTAAAATCATACTCCACTTCCGGAACCAGAATACTGGTCGCGCCCACGGCAATACCGGCGTTGAGCGCCAGGTAACCGGCGTGACGCCCCATCACCTCAACAACCGAGCAACGGTCATGAGACTGCGCCGTATCGCGCAGCTTATCAATCATATCCTTGCAGGTGTTCAGCGCCGTATCATAGCCGATGGTATAATCACAACAGGCAATATCATTGTCGATGGTACCCGGAATACCCACACAGGGCAGGCCCTTGCGGGACAAATCCTGAGCGCCGCGGAAAGAGCCGTCGCCGCCGATAACCACGACACCGCCAATTCCCATTTTGCGGCAGGTGTCAACAGCCTTCTGTACACCGGCGTCCGTTTTAAATTCCAGGCTGCGCGCCGTGTACAGCATCGTACCGCCGCGATGAATTATATCGGAAACGCTGCGCAGGTTCATCAATTCCATATCGCCGTCGATCAAACCGTTATAACCCCGGTAAACGCCATAAATTTCAACGCCTTCGCCGAGCGCCGTACGTACGACAGAACGAATGGCGGCATTCATGCCAGGAGCATCCCCTCCGCTCGTCAATACCGCTAATTTTTCAATAGCCATTACACTCTCTCCTTCATGCCACCGCGTGTTTGTAATACTACGCTCATTATAATGTTATTATACCGGAACCAGTGAAAATATCAATCTAATAATTCGCCAATAAAGCGCCGGTTTTTACAGTAAATTTCGACACTTTACCAATAAGATGTCCTTATGATACCAAAACCACATTCTGATCGCCCAAAAACGAGCGAAGCTCACCCAGCAAAACCTCGTGCGGCCATACCCCCATGGACAAGGGAGCTTTGGTCAGCTTGCCTGTATCCTCAAAGCGAACATATAAAGGCTCGGGTCCGGGAAAAATATCCAGCACCAGACAGGCGCGTTTAAACGCCGCACTGCTTTTGGCCGGAACTTTCAAATAAAGGCCATGCCGCACTGACGGCGCCGCCGGCGGTTGTGCGGTCGGCGTGTCCGTCTCTTTTCTATCGCCGCTGCCCGCATCCGCTGCCTGCGGGTCGGGAGCCGGAGCCACCTGGTCGCAGATGAGTTTGGGTTCTTCCTCCTCCCGAACACTGACCCGGCCGCTGATCAGCAATGCCGCCCCCTCCTGAAGCAAGGGCGCGTAACGGGAGAGCACCTTGGGAAATACCAGCATTTCCATGCCACCGTATACGTCTTCAATGCTTATATACGCCATGGTTTCCCTGTTTTTGGTCGTCTTTTGCCGGACACTGCCAATTGAGACCAAAACTTGTATGGTTTTGCCATCATAGGTTTGCCCAGATTCGCTATCCGCCGAAGCCAAAACGCGGTCAATATGCGTCAGCTTCATCGATTTATAGACCTGACGATAGGGTTCGAGCGGGTGACCGGAAATATACAGCCCGGTCACCTCTTTCTCCATAGCCAGTTTTTCGGCATGGGTATATTCTTCCTGTGTAGGTATAACCGGTGCCGCCGCTCCTGAGGCCTGCGGATCATCAAAAAATCCGAGCTGTCCATCCAGGTTGCGGCGTCCGTCTTCATCAAGCTGATCAAGGATCGATTCAAAAGACAGCATCATTTCCCGTCGGTTATGCCCCAGCCCATCCATCGCTCCGCATTTGATCAGGCTTTCAATCGCCCGCCGGTTGAATTCCCGTTTTCCGGCCATTCGTTTGCAAAACGAGTAAAAGTCGTCAAACCGGCCTGAGGTTTCCCGTTCTTTAACCAGTTCCGCGATCAGACCACGGCCCAGATTCTTAATGGCCAGCAGCCCGAAGCGGATATGTTCGCCGTCCACGGTAAAATCGGAAACGCTCTCGTTGACGGAGGGCGGCAGAACAGCGATTCCCAACCGCTCGCATTCCCCGATATAACCGGCCACCTTGCCGCTTTCCAATACGCTTGTCAGCAGGGCCGCCATGTATTCCCGTGGATAAAAGCATTTCAGGTACGCCGTTTGATAGGCAACCGTCGCGTAAGCGGCCGCATGGGATTTATTGAACGCATAGGAGGCAAAGGAAGACATTTCATCAAAGATCGCCTCAGCTGTATCGGCTGGGATACCGCGGCTGCGGCATCCCGCTACAACGACCGCACCAGATTCATCTTCCAGGCCGTTTATAAAAATATCGCGCTCCTGCTCCATCACATCATGCTTTTTTTTGGACATGGCCCGGCGCACCAAATCCGCGCGACCAAGCGAATACCCAGCCAATTCCCGAAAAATCTGCATAACCTGTTCCTGATAAACGATGCAACCGTAGGTGACCTGCAAAATGGACTTTAAGAGCGGATGACGATATCGTACCTGCTCCGGATGATGACGGTTATGCACGTATTTCGGTATGGATTCCATAGGACCGGGACGGTAGAGCGATATTACGGCGATCAAATCTTCAAAACAATCCGGCGACAGGTTCATCAGCACCCGTTTCATACCGCCCGATTCAAATTGGAACACACCGTCACTGTTTCCCTTTGCCAGCATTTCAAAAACCGGGGCCTCGTCCAGGGAAATATCCTCGATGGCAAATTCGGGTTCCTTTTTCTGCACCAGGGCTTCCGCGTCACGGATTATGGTTAGATTGCGCAGGCCCAAAAAGTCGATTTTCAGCATGCCCAATTCTTCCAGAATGGTCATGGGATACTGGGTGGCCACCGCCTCCCCGTTGACGCACAGCGGCACGAAATCGCTGAGCGGCCGGGGCGCGATCACCACACCCGCGGCATGGGTAGACGCGTTACGCGGCATTCCCTCCACCCGTTTGGCCATGGCAATCAGCTCCCGGATCCGGTCGTCGCCGGCCATGGCCTCCTGTAGTTTTTTCGATTGAGCCAGCGCTTTATTGATGGTCATTTTCAGTTCCATCGGTACCATTTTGGCAACCTGATCTGCCACCGCATAGGGCAGCGACATGACGCGGGCTACGTCCCGTATGGCGGCGCGCGCCGCCATAGTGCCAAACGTAATGATTTGGGACACCCGGTCGGCGCCATACTTATCTATGACATAATCGATAACTTCCTGCCGTCGCTGCGGGCAAAAATCAATATCGAAATCCGGCATACTGATCCGTTCCGGATTTAAAAAGCGTTCAAACAGCAAGTTATATCGGATGGGATCAATCGCCGTGATTCCCATGCAGTAAGCACACAGGCTGCCGGCTCCCGAACCACGTCCCGGTCCCACCGGAATCTGGTGCTCCTTGGCATACTGGATAAAATCACTGACAATCAAATAATAATCCACATAACCCATCTGTTCAACAGTAGCCATTTCATATTCCAGCCGCTGCATCAGCGACGCATCCGGATGATCCCCATAGCGGCGTTTCAACCCCTCCCGGCAAAGGCGGCGGAAATAGGCGGAGCTGTCCCCCCCCGGCGCGTCAAATGTGGGAAGCTTCAGCTCACCGAACGAAAGCTCCACGTGGCATCGCTCCGCAATGCGCACGGTATTGTCAAAAGCGTCGGATACCGCCGGGAACAAAGCCCGCATCTCCTCTTCCGACTTAAGGTAAAATTCATCCGTTTCAAACGACATAGCGGCCGGTTCATCCAGCGTTGTGCCGGTCTGGATACACAGCAGAACCTGCTGCACCCGCGCATCTTCCCGGGTCAGGTAATGAACGTCGTTGGTGCACACCAGGGGAATACCCGTTTCCCCGGACAAGCGGATCAACTGCGGATTGATGTTTTTTTGCTCTGCCAGGCCATGATCCTGCAATTCCAGATAATAATGATCCGGACCGAACAAATCCTGATACTTTCGGGCCGTTCTGACCGCTTCATCATAACGGCCCTCGCGGAGCTGGTGGGGAATCTGTCCCGCAAGGCAGGCGGATAGGGCGATCAATCCCTCATGGTACTGCGCCAGCAGTTCCTCATCCACGCGCGGCCGGACATAGAAGCCTTCCGTCCATCCCAAAGATACCAGCTTCATCAAATTTTGATAACCGGTGTTGTTTTCACACAAAAGCACCAGATGATGATAAGCGTTGTCTATGCCATGCACTTTCTCCTGGCGGGAGCGGGGCGCCACATAGACCTCGCACCCGATAATGGGATGAATACCGGCTTTTAGGGCCGCCTTATAAAAATCGACCACGCCGTACATAACCCCATGGTCGGTAATGGCAAGCGCCGTTTGTCCCAGCCGAGCGGCCCCTTCCACCAGTTCTGGAATCCGGCAGGCGCCGTCCAGCAGGCTGTATTCGGTGTGAACATGCAGATGTACGAATGACACGGGGGCCACCTCCTTGCATCAAAGATTTTCCGCAAACTCCATAATACGGTTGAGTCTGTGGTTGACGCCGGACCGGCTGATCGGTTCAGCCAGAGACTCCCCCAGCTCCCGCAGCGAGTATTCCGGATTCTCCAGCCGCAGCCGGGCCAGCTCCTGTAAATCGTCCGGCAGCGCATCGATCCCGCAGGTGCGCTGGATGGTTTTTACCGCCGTCACCTGCCGCGAAGCCGCCGCTACAATCTTATCGATGTTGGCACTTTCACAGTTGGTGATACGGTTGGCTTTGTTCCGGATATCCTTGACCATTTTTATATTCATCAGTTCCAACGATGCGTTAATGGCTCCCATCAGCGTCAGACAGTCTTCAATCTGTTCGCTTTCCTTCAGGTACAGTACATAATTGCCTTTACGGCGGATTTCCCGGGCAGTCAGGCCCCATTCGGAAAAAAGAGCCTGCCAGTCCCGCGACAAATGGTAGTATGGTATGCTGAATTCCATATGATAGCCAATCTGCGGAGTCGTCATGGCGCCGCAGGCTAAAAATACGCCCCGGATATACGCGGCCGCGCAAGTGTCGCATTCCAGATTGGCCCGGTTCAGGCGCATCGCGTAGGCGTTTCGGGCATGTCCAAAATAATCCCAAACGGCTTCACAATGCTCTTCCGGAACGGATAAGGTGTGAAATTTGTTAGAAACATCTGGTGTTTCCGAACACTGCGGTTCCACGCGGCATACCTCGCGCAGCAGCCATTCAAACAAATCCGCTACCGCTCCGCTTTCCGTCTGGAGCGTCATTCTTGAAGCGGAAAAAGAGCGGCCGGCCTCCAGCATGCCGTAAAGCTGCGCTTTTCGGCAGCAGCTGCGTTCCGGCATAATAGAAGCCAGTTCTTTTTTTACTTCCGATGAGAACGACAACGTTATCGCCTCCTACAGCTTGCGGATATCGCGGTGACGGACAACCGCGCGCAGCCCTTTTTGGCGCAGATGATCGTACAGTCCTTCCGCAATGGTTACCGATCGATGCTTGCCCCCTGTGCAGCCGATGGCAATCACCAGCTGGCTCTTGCCCTCATTACGGTAAAGCGGCAGCATATATTCAATCAAATCGTACAGCCGGTCCTGAAACCCACGGATATGTTCATCCTTAAGCACATAATCACGCACATCTTTATCCAGCCCCGTTTTGTGTCGAAGCTCGTCCACATAAAAGGGGTTGGCAAAACATCGCACATCCATCACCAAATCGGCCTCCTCCGGATAGCCATATTTAAAGCCGAAGGACATGCAGGTAATGGCCATGCCCTCGTCCGTATTTTCCAGAAACAGGCTGACGATACTCTCCTTCAGCTGGGCAGAGGACAGATAGGTGGTATCGATCAGAAAATCGGTACCGGCCCGCAGCGGCTGCAAAATTTGCCGTTCCCTTTCAATCGCCTCCGATAACGAGCAGCCGGAATCCACAGCGATAGGATGCTGACGGCGGGGTTCCTTATACCGCCGTTTCAGCACCTGCTTGTCGCATTCAAGGAATAATATTTTAAAGCTTCCGCACTGGTCTTTCAGTTCCTGAAGGCTTTCGGACAGGCGGTCGAACCACTTCCCACCGCGCACGTCCACCACAATCGCCACGCGAGGAATGCGGTCTTGCGACTGCATGCACAGCTCGGCAAATTTGGGGAGCAGCTTGGGCGGAAGATTATCCACACAGTAAAATCCAATATCCTCCAAGGCATTGATAGCCCGTGATTTTCCAGCTCCGGACATCCCGGTGACAATCAATACATCCATGTCGGCGCACCCCTTTCTGTATCATCACTATCCATTTACCAACGAACGTTCCGGCCCGTCAGTTCCACTTCCGGTTTTAACTCCACACCGGTCTGTTCATAAACGCGGCGGCAGACTTCCCTTTTGAGACGTATCATATCCTGGCAGGTCGCCTCTCCCCGGTTCACCACAAAGCCGGCGTGCTTCTCGCTGACCTGCGCATCTCCTACAGAAAATCCCTTTAGCCTACACTGGTCAATCAACGCCGCCGCAAAATGTCCTTCTGGCCGCTTAAAAAAGCTGCCGGCACTGGGATATTCCAGAGGCTGCTTTTCGCGGCGTTTGTTCATCAGTTCTTCCATGCGGGCCCCAATATGTTCCGGATTGCCAGGAGACAGCTGAAAGACCGCCCCCACCGCAATTTCGCCGGTTTCCATCAGCAGGCTGTGGCGATATCCCAGCTGCAAATCCTCTGTCTTCATAGTACGCAGTACCCCGTCGGGGGATAACAGCGTGGCGCTGTACAATATGTCCGCGACCTGTCCCCCGTAAGCGCCCGCATTCATATATACGCTGCCGCCCACCGTACCGGGGATCCCAAAAGCAAATTCCATACCAGTCAGGCCATAATCACGGGCCGTGCGGCATACTTTGGCGAGCGATGTTCCTCCATAGGCCGTCACACGGCCAGACCCTACATCACAGTCCGTCGGGCGGGAATCCCCGTCCAATCGCAAAACCACCCCGTCAATTCCTTCATCCGACACCAGCAGATTCGAGCCTTTTCCCACCAGCAGCACCGGAATTTTCTGCTGGCGGCAAGCCGCCATAACCCGTCCGGCCGCCTGCTCGTCAGGCGCCGTTATAAAATAGTCCGCGGGACCGCCGATGTGAAAGGTGGTAAAATCCTTCATCGGCGCCTGTTCCAGAATCCGACACCCGGACGCGCGAAACGATGCGATTGTATCAGGCTGCAGCAACACCCTGTTTCCCCCTATTCGTCAATTACTTGTCACCCAGACAGGCCGCGCCGATAATCCCGGCGTCATTCCCCAGGGTCGCTACGCAAAGCCGCGTCTGCCGGTTGCTGTATTTGCTGTAACGATCCCGTTCAATGGTTTCTTTCAGCGGATTCAGGAGCGTATCGCCTTCATTGCAGATACCGCCCCCAATGCACAGCACTTCGGGCTGGAAAATATTAATGACGTTGGTCAGCCCGCAGGCGACGTAGCCGATATAGGCATCCACAACCTGCCGAGCCGCTTCATCGCCCAGGCGCATGGCGTCAAAGGCCGTGCGTCCGTTTACCCGTCCCTGCTCCCTGGCCACTTCATACATGCGGCTGTCCGGATGGGCCTCCATAGCGGCGCGGGTCTGCCGCACCAGTGCCGTCGCTGACGCATAGGCTTCCCAGCAGCCGTCCCGTCCGCAAGTGCAGGACTCTCCATTGGCGACAATTACGGTATGGCCGATTTCCGCCGCCGCAAAATTGAAGCCATCATAAATTTTCCCATCCAGCACTACGCCGCTTCCCACGCCGGTTCCCAGGGTGATGCAGACACAGCTGTTCGCCCCTTTTCCGGCGCCCGCGACCGCTTCGCCCAAGGCAGCGGCGTTGGCGTCGTTTTCAATGAATACCGGCTTGCCGGTGAGACGTTCCAGTTCCGCTTTTAATGGCACTTTTTCAAACCGCAAATTATTCGAGTATTCTACGATACCGGAATCCTGATTGCATGTTCCCGGGCAGCCCACGCCGATATACCGCACTTCATTCATGGTCATGTCGGCCTTCTCGACCGCTTCCTTGGCGAGCTGGGCCATATCCTCGATAATTTCCTGTGCCGGCCGGGGCAGATTGGTTTTGCGCTTGGCCGTTGCCAGAATGGTGCAGGTATCGTCCACCACACCTGCAACAATGTTGGTACCTCCCAGATCAATTCCCACGCGAACCATATTAAACTCTCCTTTATAACGAAATATGTCTTTCTTTCATATAGTTTTGAAAAGCGTCTTTACTGCCGTTGACAATCAATTCCGGCGGGAACGCTACTTCCCGCAGCAGCTCCAGGCAATGCGGCACACTTCCCACGCAGGCGTGATAATGTGCATCCGAATCAAGGGCGATGCGTACGCCGTACCGTTTACATAGGAGCGCTATTTTTCGACAATTATCCAGCGACTGCCGCCGCACGGCAAATGTATTCTCGTTAATTTCTACAATCTTTCCAGTTTCACCGAACAGAGGAATCAGCGTTTCATAATCGTAGGCATAAAACGGATCCCCCGAATGCCCGATGATATCCACCAGGGGATTTTTAGCGATGGCCGTCCACGCCGCCGACATATCGTCCACACTGCCTCCCGGCATCAATCCGCGGTGCATGGACGCCACCACAATTTCCAATTCCTCCAAATCGGCGGATTCCATATCCAGTGTACCGTCCATATCCAGCACATTCGCCTCGACACCGCGCAGAACCCGTACCCCATGGATGCAGGCCGGCAGCTGGTTTAAATTACGAAAGTGCCAGATGTGGGGAGCGTCCGGCATTTGGACGCCATGGTCGGTGCAAGCGACAGCCAGCAAATTCTTTTCGGCGGCGGCCTGCGCCAGTTCGGTCACCGTACTGTAAGCATGATCCGAAGCCAGCGTGTGACAATGCAGGTCCGCAACAACAGAGCTTATCATAATATCTATAACGTCCTTTTCTAAAATCTATTCCACTCAATTTCCGCTTCCTGCGATTCGGGCGCATCCGCATCCATCCCCAAATTGTGCATCAACTCCTGGGCCGCGTTATAGCCCATTTTGCGGTGGCGGTTATTCATCGCGGCCACCTCGATAATAATAGCCAGGTTACGGCCGGGCTTGACCGGTATGGTCGTCTTGGTAATCTGAATACCCAAAATTTCTGTAAATTCATCCTCCAGGCCCATGCGGTCGTAGATTTTATTGTTGTCCCAAGGCTCCAGTTCGATCACCATATCGATTTTTTCCGTAACCTTGACCGAGCCCATACCAAAAATTCGCCGGGCGTTAATGATGCCAACGCCGCGCAGCTCAATAAAATGGCGGATATTGTCCGGAGCCGATCCTACCAAAGATTTAGCGGATACCCGGCGAATCTCCACCGCGTCGTCGGCAATCAGGCGGTGACCGCGTTTAATAAGCTCAATTGCGGTTTCGCTTTTACCAACGCCGCTGTCCCCAATCAACAGGATCCCTTCGCCATACACCTCGACCAGCACGCCATGGCGGGTGATGCGGGGAGCCAGCTGGACGTTCAGGAAAGCAATCAGCGCCGCCATACAGCTGGACGTGGTATCGGCGCTGCGGAGCAGCGGCACTTCATAACGCTGACAGCATTCTTCAATTTCCGGCATAATATCCAGCGAACGCGTGATAATAATAGCCGGCGGTTGGCGCTTAATCAGTTCATCCAGGCGGCTGCGGCGCAGGTCATCCGACAAATCCTCCAAAAAGCCATATTCGCTTTTGCCAAACATCTGAATGCGGTCGGAATCAAAATAATCCAGATAGCCGCTGAGCGCCAGCCCGGGCCGATTCAAATCGGTGGATACGACCAGCCGTTCCCGCGGGTCTGTGGGCGAATAGAGGATTTCCAGAGAAAGCTCCTCGACAATCTTTGACAATGGTACTGTAAACGCGATATGGCCCATAAAAGTCCCTCCCTGCCGCATGGCATGCATAGTGGTATATATATATTTTATTATACTGTATTTTGCGTATTCTGAAAAGGGAAATCCTTAAAATTTCATAAAATTATCTGACAATCCAGTGATTGGACTTGAAAGAAGCGGTGGCGCATAGTATGATATACTTAGTTAGCGTTTGCAATTCTAACCGTTCGGTTTATCCGGGCGATACAAAGAATACGAGCCTTTGGGCCATATCTTTAGAGTAAGGAATCAGTATCATGAAAATCGGTTTATTTAACGACTCTTTCCCGCCTATGATCGACGGTGTCGCGCAGGCTGTTAAAAACTACGCGGAAGTGTTACAGAAAAACCATGGCCAGGTAACGGTGGTCACCCCCAAATACCGTCATGTGGAGGATAATTATCCGTTCGATGTTTTCCGGTATCAGTCGATTCCAACCGGAAAACGGGTGGGATACCGTGCCGGGAATCCTCTGGAACCCATGGCGCTGCTGCACTTGAGGAAAATGCATTTTGATATTATGCATATTCATGCGCCTTTCGCTTCCTCCGTTCTTGTCAAAACGCTGAATCATGCGCCGCGCGTTCCGGTCGTGCTCACCTATCACACCAAATTTGACATCGATATTGCCAAACGCGTTCCAAACAAGGCGTTGCAGAAGGTGGCGCTCAAGTTTGTACTGGGCAACATCAATGCCGTTGATGAGGTATGGGTGGTCACCGAGCGTTGCGGGCAGTCTTTGCGGGACATCGGCTATAAGGGCCGCTATTTGGTGATGGAAAACGGCACCGACTTCGCCTATGGACAGTCGCCCGCCGAGGCGGTGGAAGCCCTGAAAGAGAAGCACGCTATTCCGCCGGATACCTTTGTCTTTTTGTTTGTGGGACGGATGATGTGGTATAAAAACACCCGTCTGATTCTCGATTCCCTAAAAGCGGCCAAAGAAGCGGGGCTTCCTTTCCGTGCGTTTATGATCGGCGATGGATACGACGCGCCAGCCATTCGGCAATATGCCATGGACTGTGGTCTGGAACGGGAAACGATTTTTACCGGCGCGATTTATGACCGGGAACAGCTTAGGGCCTATTACAGCTTATCTGACATGTTCCTTTTCCCTTCGACATACGATACCTCCGGTATTGTCGTAAAGGAAGCCGCGGCCTGCGATTGCCCCGCCCTTTTGGTGGAAGGGAGCTGTGCGGCGGAAGGCGTGGTGCAGGATTCCTCCGGTTTTCTGGCGGAGGAAAATGCAGAATCCTGCGCCAGGGTTCTGCTGGAGGCCTGCCAAAGCCGGGAGCACTTGGCCGAAGTGGGACGGATGGCGGGAAAAACGCTGTATCTGTCCTGGGAAACCGCCGTTGAGCGCGCCTATGCACGATATGAAGAAATTTTGCGTACTTGGCCGGGGCCTCTCCCCTATAACGGTCGTACCGCCAAGCGGTAATCAATTTTAAAAACGGACGGCTTTCTATAAAAGCCGTCCGTTTTTGATCTGTCTGGGGGGATAATCCTGTCATCCGCGGGCATACTAGCCGTAACCTGTTTCAAGGAGGATGGATCATGGCGATTACGGCTATCCGCACGGTTTTGATCTACATATTGATCATTGCCGCCATGCGGATTATGGGAAAGCGGCAGTTGGGAGAATTGCAGCCGGTAGAACTGGTGGTAACCCTGTTGATATCGGATATGGCCGCCGTACCGATGCAGGAAAGCGGCATTCCCCTGCTAAGCGGCGTACTGCCAATCCTGATCTTGGTTGCTTTGGAATTACTGCTCTCCGGGTTGATGCTGAAATCCCCATTCTTTTCAAGACTAATCAGCGGGAATCCCATCGTGCTGGTGCGGGAAGGGGAACTCCAGCAGTCGGCGCTTAAAAAAATGCGCATGACCGTGGATGACTTCATGGAAGAGCTGCGTCAGCAGGGGGTATTCAATCCGGAAGACGTACAGTACGCCATTGTGGAACCCAACGGCAAAATCAGCCTGCTGATGAAAGCGGACAAACAGACTGTCACGGTGGAAATGGCAGGCCTTAAGCCTCCATCCGACGCCATTGACATGGTCGTTATCAGCGACGGCGCCATCTCAGACTGGGCATTGTCACTCTGTGGCCTGGATAAGCAGTGGCTCCGCTCAACCCTGAAAAAAAGACAAATTCGTCAGGAAGACGTGTTCGTCATGACAGCCAATAAAAACCGCCAGTACCATATCATTCCCCGGCAGATGGGAGGCGGCGCATGAAAAGGTTGATTATTTCCGTTGTTCTGCTGGGGCTGGTTGCCGGTCTGTGTATGGTTTCGCTGCATACGCAGCAGTCCAATACAGAAGACCTGTTGGCAATGCTCGATTCCATGGAGGAAACCTATAAAGCGAAAGATATCGATGCCTGTCAAAAACTGTCCGATGAATTTCCCCAGGAGTTTGCCGACAAAACCAAAACCTTTTCCCTGTTTCTCTACCACAGTCATTTATCCACCATTAAAGAGGTGGCCGTTACCCTGCCGGTTATATTGAGTGAAAAAGACAACTCCCACTATTTGGCGGAACTCACCCGCTGCCGGAGCCTGCTGGAAAAATTGGAGGAACTGGAGCAGCCAACCTGGGACAATATTCTTTAAAATCAAAGCCCCTGTAATGATATACAGGGGCTTTGATTTATGTCACCGCCATATACGGGCAATTTTAGGATGCCATTTTTCATGATACATAATTACAATATTGACCAGCGCCCGGTCGTAGATCCAAAACACCACGTTGCCGAGCAGCAGGAAAACAATGGGCAGGTTGATGCCAAATAGCACAAAGGTGTCCATATCCAACCCCAAAACGAACAGCAGAAGCAGATACCCCCCGACCATGGTTACATTGAATACGGCCAGCTTCAGCAGCCATTGCGGCGCCTTACCCAATCGGTCTAGAAGCAGCTTGAGGGTGGGATAATAGCCAAAAAACACCACAAACATCATTTTGGCTTCCATGGACGGGACAATCACGAAGGATAAAAACGCCACCACGGCGTATGAGGCAAACGACCAGCGAATGCCGCATTCCAGCGCCACCGGAAGCAAAAACACGCCGGCCAGCGCCGGAAGCGCATAAGTCGCATAGGGAAACAGCGTCAACAGCATAAACAGCAGGGACACCGCTGAAAATATACCGCCGATCGCTACCTTGGCGCTACGCTTCATCCCCTTTGCGCCCCCTTAACAGCAGCGGATCAGGTCGCCGCCCATGCATTCGCAGCAGCAATCCGCGCAGATCAGGCCCTGGCATACGTCGCATCCGGTACAGCCGCCCTGCTGTCCCGGAGCACCGTTTCCACGGTAGCCACCTCGCTGACGCTGCATATTCATATAATTCATGGCGTTTTGGTATTCCATATTGCCGGGATCCATGCGGCAAGCGGTGGCGATATGCGTATAGGCATCTTCCAGCCAGCCTTTTTTGTGGAGCAGAGAGCCCTTGAGAAAATACCACTCCGCATCTCTAGCATTATCCGGAACACCGTCCAGCAGCACCTCGGCGTCGTGGATGCGCCCCGTATTAATCATGTTTCGAATATCTGTATACCGGGACCCTCCGGAACGGGATGCCCCCGTTTCCCCTCCCCGCCGCATCCGAATGACACTGTCGTAGGCCTCGTTGATTTGCTGCATCTTTTCCTGCGCCATTTCAGCCGCAGCCGGGTCCTGGTTAAAATTGTCCGGATGATACTTTTTGGCCAGGTTGCGGTAGGCCGTTTTGACTTCATCGTCCGTAGCGGTGGGAGATACCCCCAACACCTCATAGGGATTGCCTGTGCCCATCTTGTTCTCCATCTCCATTCACAATGCGTTTTTGTTCCGCCGGCATACCCCATTGCAGAACATTGCGCAAAATACCATCAAACCGATATACGGACAGCTTGTCATAGCTGTCCACACATTCCGCCGCGCATGCGTTAAGAGCCATACGGGCCGATTCTTTTATCTCTTTAATTTGGCCGCCTTCGGCCTCCTGTATCCCTCGTGAGGCTGCGTAAGGATTATAACGGCCCTTTGCCAAGTCTTCTTCCAAGTCGTCCAGGGCGTCCATTAAATAAATCCAGCGACCCAGGCAGTAGCCAAAGCGTTCGCGTATCGCTTTCTCCTGCTCGTCCTTAGCCGAGAGTGAAGCCAGCGCTGCCAGAATAACAGCCGTCGGTTCAGCCGCGGCATCGACAGACGCACACACCGCCTGCTCCAAAGCAGCCTGTCGCTTCATGCAGTCTGCCATCAGCCGGTCCAAAGCGGGCAAGCGAAGACCAGCCTTCCGGCGTGCCCGGCCGGCAAACAAAAGAAGAAAGCGGGCGCCCAGTCTCTTCCAAAAGCCGTCATCCGCCACGCTGTCTTTCAGTTTATAATACATCAGCATCGCAGCGGCATCAGCAGCCAGTCGGATGGAATCGTTGTTTCGGCAAAACAGGCACTTTTTAAAAGGATTAAAGGTGCAGCGGCTTTTTTCAAACCCACAGCATCCGGGAGTCAGCGCCATGTGAAAAAGGGCCAGAAAAGTAAAATCGTAGCTCAGCGTCATGCGTGACCAGAAGCCATAGGATTTCCCAAGCTGCTTGCACAAAGAGCAATAGATGCCTTTGTACTGTTCAAACTCCCCCATTTTAAGTTCCGGCTGATAGGTTTTTACATAGCCAAACATATCCGATTCCCCATCCCATCGACATCTATAGTATCATACCGTATTCGAACGGTTAGTATATGAAAGAATTGTAAATTCTGGTTAAAAGAACGCCAACCGGATGAAAACACCGGTTGGCGCGCCTTATCAGGATTTGGATAAAATGGATTTCAAATAATAACCGGTATAGGATTCCGGCACCTGAACGATCTCCTCCGGCGTGCCGGACGCGACCAGCGTTCCGCCCTTGTCGCCGCCCTCCGGCCCGAGATCAATGATATAATCGGCTGTTTTGATAACTTCAAGGTTATGCTCAATGACTACA
>URYP01000028.1 GCA_900552115.1 uncultured Oscillospiraceae bacterium
CGGTATTTTTATGTCCGTTCGGGAGTTTCTCAGGATTCCAGGGCTGCCCAAGGGTCACAGCGGCTGAGCATAGGCGTTGTCTCCTGTCTTCTCATTTTGGGACATCATTTTTTTGATAACAACAAAAAGGCTGTGCGAAGCGTTCTTCGCACAGCCCATTCTTTTCATAGAATGCTCTCCCTGTCCCCAAAAGGGTGCAGGAAAGAAACATAGCCTGAAATCCTTGCTATTTCGTGGCAAATGTGGTATACTCCTTTTGCCACTGGATGCCGGATTTCCGGTTACGGGTATAAGTGCGTGAACACTTCATCTCGTAGGCGTGGCATGTGTCTTCAGCACATGCCCCCGCTGGTGGTGTTTTTTATTGTTATTTACAGTTTAGCACCAATCGCAAAATTTGTCAAGATTTTCCGCTGATGAAACGATTATTCCATTCAAGCGGTATCCCCGCGATTTTGTAGAATGCGTTTTTATCGTTCTTTTTTCAGATAAACCATATCCACCAGCTGTAATCCGTCCTCGTACATGGGATGGTCGTAGTGATCGGTAAAAAAGTTCTTTACCCTGTGTGATTCTGTAAAACCGCAGCTTTTATAAAACGAAAGGCTCGACGGACAGTCGCCGGTTCCGACATATAGGACCCGGCAGTCGGCATAATGGGCGGAAAGAAATTCTATCAGGCGTTTTCCGTACCCCTTTCGCTGGCAGCCGGGCTGCACGGCAATGTTTTTAAGCTCATAAACGCCCTCGCCTTCGCTGGTAACGACGCACTCGGCTTTTACACCGTTATCCTCCAAAACAAACATGTCGCCATTTTCCAAATATTTATCGATCATATCTTCCTGCTCGTCGGCCAGCAGCAGCAAATCCATATAGTCCTTTTTGGCGCTGGTTATCTGTTTAATCGTCATGAGTCGACTCTCTGTTTTCTGCCGCCGCGGCGCGGGTGGGATTCGCAGTAGGGCTGTGGCCGGCGCGGGTCTGTTTTATGGTGCGCCCGGCATTCCTCACAGCGGCCGTGGCGGGTGCAGGTTTTCTTTTTGCAGGGGCAGGGTTCCCGTTCATTCGTTGACATAGCCCTTTCTCCTATTCCCGAGTATACCACCAGTGTACTGAACCTCCGCCGCCCTGTCAAACGGCATTGTTTACCAAAAGGAAAGGCCGCCCGGCGGGACGGCCTCAGCGCGGCGTAATGGCCGCCAGAAAATCGGTGAAATAAGCGGGGAGCGGCGAGGTAAAGTGCAGCGTTTGCCCGGTCACCGGATGAACGAATCCGATCTCGCGGGCATGGAGGCACTGGCCCCGCGGCTCTCCCGGACGCGGGCCGCCGCCGTAAACCGGATCGCCGGCCACCGGATGGCCCAGATAAGCCATATGCACCCGTATCTGGTGGGTGCGGCCGGTCTCCAGCCGCAGGCGCAGATGGGAGTAACCGGGAACTTCGTCAATCACTTCATAATGGGTGCGGGCCGGGCGGGAATGCTGCGGCGTCACCGCCATCCGCTTGCGCTCGACCGGATGCCGCCCAATAGGGGCGTCCACCGTACCGGAGGCCTGTTTCATATGTCCCCGCACCACCGCCTCGTACACGCGGGTGAAGCTGTGCTCTTTGATCTGCCCGGCCAGTCCCTGGTGCGCGCGGTCATTTTTCGCCACGATCAGCAGGCCGCTGGTATCCCGGTCGATACGGTGGACGATGCCGGGGCGCAGCACGCCGTTGATTCCGGAAAGGCTATCCCCGCAGTGGGCCAGCAGAGCATTCACCAGCGTCCCGCCGGTATGCCCCGGCGCGGGATGCACCACCATGCCCCGCGGCTTATTGACCACCAGCAAATCGTCGTCCTCATACACAATATCCAGCGGGATATCCTCCGGCAGGACATCGCAGGACACCGGGTCAGGGATGCGGACGGTGACCACATCGCCTGCCCGCACCTTATAATTTTTGGGGCGGGCGGTTCCCGTCACATCGACACAGCCCAGCTCCAGCAGGTTCTGCACCGCCGCCCGGGTCAGGCCGGAGGCCTCCGCCAAAAAGCGGTCAAGCCTCTCCCCCGCCTGTTCCGGAAGAACCGCCCATATTTCCTGTTTCATCGGTATGCTCCTCCTCGACCAGCTGCGCCGGCGTCTTTTCCTCCGGGTCACGGTAGATAAACATAAGGAATATCAGCATCAGCGCCGCCCCGATCACCACGCAGCAGTCGGCCAGATTAAAAATGGGAAAATCGATCCATTTTACATAGATGAAGTCCACCACAAAGCCCCGGAATGCCCGGTCGATAAGGTTACCGATGCCTCCGGCCAGGATCAGGCAGCCGGCAATATTAGCCAGCTTGTAGGACCGGAAACGGCGGCTGAACAGCATTCCCACCACTACAGCCATCAGCAGCACGGTAAACACGATCAGCGGCCAGCGCGCGCCGCTGAACAGGCCCCAGGCCGCCCCGTCGTTTTCGCTGTAGCGAAGCTCCAGTATTCCATCAATCAACACATACGGCTGGCCCGGCAGATACTGGGTCGCCAGCCACTTGACCAGCTGATCCGCCCCCACCAGCACCAGCGTGGACAGCGCCATCAAAATTATCGGCAGCATGTCGGCTCCTTTCCGCCCAATCGGGCAGCGCCGGACGGTCCGCCGCCCGGCAAACGATGAAAAAGCGGCGCACCGGAACACCGGTCCGCCGCTCAGATGTTGAATCAGTCTCGCATAATCGCCGCGCAGCGTCCGCAGAGGGTGGGATGCTCCGCATCCTGGCCCACGCTGTCGCTGTAAACCCAGCAGCGGTCGCACTTGTCGCCGTCGGCGCGGGCCACCGTTACCGACAGGCCCTCGACCTCGCCGGTAAACGCGCCGGCGCCCTCACCGGCCACCTCGACCGCCGAAACGATCAGCACAGCCGGAAGCTGGCTTTCCACATCCCGCAGGAACGCAAGGGTATCGCCCTCGCCGTAGAGCGTGACCTTGGCGTCCAGCGAACCGCCGATGAGCTTTTCGGTACGGGCCAGCTCCAGCGCCTTCTGCACGTCGTCCCGGACCGCATGAATTTTCTCCCAGCGGGCCATGAAGTCCTCATCCGGCGCCATAATCGACTCTTTCGGGATCTCGTTAAACATGACCGACTCCGGATCGTCCCCGGCCTTATGCGGCAGATAGGACCAGATCTCCTCGGCCGTGAAGGCCAGGATCGGAGCCAGCAGGCGGGTCAGCGTATCCAGAATGCGGTAGATCGTGGTTTGGGCCGCCCGGCGGGCGGCGCTGTCCTCTTTCTCTACATAGAGACGGTCTTTGATAACATCCAGATAAAAGTTGGACATATCCACCACGCAGAAACCATGGATGCGGTGGAACGCATCATGGAACTCAAACGCTTCATACGCGCTGCGCACCTTTTCCACCAGTTCGTCGAGGCGGCGGAGCGCCCAGCGGTCGATATCGGTCAGGGCGTCCTCCCCCACGCTGTGCGTGTTGGGATCAAAGCCGTGTAGATTGCCAAGAATGAACCGGGCCGTATTGCGGATTTTGCGGTAGGACTCGGAGAGCTGTTTCAGGATGTCCTTCGACAGCCGCACATCCACCCGGTAGTCGAGGGAGGCGACCCAGAGACGCAAAATATCCGCGCCGTATTCCTTGACCACTTCGCCGGGAAGAATCACGTTGCCCAGCGACTTGGACATTTTGCGGCCCTCTCCGTCCACCGTCCAGCCATGGGTCAGCACGCCCTTGTAGGGCGCCTGTCCCCGCCAGGCGACGGCTGTGAGCAGCGACGACTGGAACCAGCCGCGGTACTGGTCGCCGCCCTCCATATAGAGGTCGGCCGGCCATTTCAGATAATCCCGGTCGTCGAGAACGGCGGCATGGGAGCTGCCGGAATCGAACCAGACGTCCATAATATCGCTTTCCTTGCGGAAATGATGACCGCCGCAGTGCGGGCAGACCGCTCCTTCCGGCAGGATCTCCGCCGCCTCATGGGTATACCATGCGTCGGAACCTTCCTTGCGGAACAGGTCGGATACGGCCCCGATAAATTCCCGGTCAATAACCGGTTTGCCGCAGTCCTCACAGTAGAAAATCGGGATGGGCACGCCCCACAGCCGCTGGCGCGAGATGCACCAGTCGCTGCGTTCCCGCACCATGGAGATCATACGCTCCTCACCCCAGGCAGGCGTCCAGGTAATCTTACGAATCTCGTCGATCGCCTGGTCTTTAATGCTTTCAACGGAGCAGAACCATTGCTCGGTCGCCCGGAACAGCACCGGATCCTTACAGCGCCAGCAATGGGGATACTGGTGAATGATCTTTTTCGTCGCCAGCAGGGAGCCGGTTTTATCCATGTGCAGAGCGATCGCCTTGCCGGCGTCAGCGGTAGTCATACCGGCGCAGATGGGGCCGGCCTCCTCGGTCATGAGGCCCTTACTGTCCACCGGCACCACGACCGGCAGCTCGGGATAGCGTTTGCAGACATCGAAATCCTCCACGCCATGGCCCGGCGCGGTATGTACGCAGCCGGTGCCGCTTTCCAGCGTGACGTGATCGCCCACAATGACCAGCGAATCCCGGTCCATAAACGGGTGCCGGGTTTTCATGTATTCGAGATCGCACCCCTTGAAAGACGCGATCACCTCATACTCTGTGATGCCCGCCTCCGCCAGTGCGGTTTCATACAGGCCGTCGGCCATGATGTAGTTTTCTTCGCCGCAGCGGATAACATGGTAAGTGAACTCCGGCCCCAGGCAGATCGCCACGTTGCCGGGCAGGGTCCAGGTTGTGGTCGTCCAGATGACGAAATACGTATTGGACGTATCGATCCCTTTGGCCGACAGCAGCCCCTTGTCGTCGATGACCGGGAATTTCACATAAACGGAATAGCAGGGATCTTCCGCATATTCGATTTCGGCTTCCGCCAACGCGGTCTGGCATTCCGGACACCAGTAAACCGGCTTGAGGCCCTTGTAAATGTAGCCCTTGGTCGCCATTTCCCCGAAAATCTCGATCTGGCGCGCTTCAAAGGCCGGGTCCAGCGTAACATAGGGATGATCCCACTCGCCCAGGATGCCAAGACGCTTAAACTGGCTGCGCTGATCGTCGAGATACTGAAGCGCAAACTCACGGCAAATGGCCCGCAGCTCTACCGGCGGCATCGACGCGGCGTTTTCCACCCCGGCCTTGGCGCGCGCTTTCAACTCGATCGGCAGGCCGTGCGTATCCCATCCGGGTACATACGGCGACTTATAGCCGGCAATATTGTGATAACGCACGATGATATCCTTAATAATCTTGTTCATCGCGGTACCCAGATGGATATCGCCATTGGCATAAGGAGGGCCGTCGTGCAGCACATAAAGCGGCTTGCCTTCGTTTTTCTGCATCAGCTTGTCATAGAGCCGCGCGTCTTCCCAGCCTTTGAGCATATCCGGCTCCCGTTTGGGGAGTCCCGCCCGCATGGGGAAATCCGTCAGCGGCAGATTCAGCGTCTTGTTATAATCCTGTTGCATCGGATGTATCTCCTATCCTTATTTTTTGCGTTTAAAGCGGCCTTTGCTTTCCCCGTCGGCAGCCGCGTCCTCAGCGATGTCGTAATCCTCGCCGAATTTGAGATCCGCAAACCGGGAGACGGCCTCGTCGTCCGCCGAGGCCGTTTCCGGCGTGTCGGCAGGACTCTCAGGCGGAACCGCCGCCGGGGATTCCGGAGCGATCTCCACCCTGACGGGCATAACCTTTATTTCCCCCGGGAGCGATTCCAGCAGGGTCATCTGCTCGCGGTAAAGCTGCATCACACGGTTTTTAAAGGATGCCACTTCCGCCTGCGCCCGCGCCAACTCCGCCTGCTCAGCGGCAATACTGGCCTTGGCGTCGTCCTGGATGCGCTCCGCCTTATAGCGGGCGTCGGCCAGGATGGTGGAAGCCTTCTCATTGGCGTCCTTGACAATCTGATCCGCCATTTTATGAGCGTCCAGGAGCGCGGTGCGCAGACTGTCCTCATCCTTACGATATTCGACCAGCTTGTCGGCCAGAACATTCATTTTGGCGGTAATGTCCGCTTTTTCCGCCAGCAGGGCCGCCATTGTTTCCTCGCACTGGTCTAGAAAATCATCGACTTCGCCCGCTTTATAGCCACCCAGGTTTTTGGTAAATTCCGCGTTGCGGATATCGTCTACCGTCAACATGAAAATGCCTCCTTTTTTGTCTTAACAATATTTCTGTATGGTGAGATATAACCGGCCCTTGCGGGTAACCGGCCCGACCGCATCGACCCGGAACCGCCCTACGCCGCGTATCGAGATAATATCGTCCTCTTTCACCGACGCCGACACCGATAAGCAGGGCAGATGGTTGAGCGCCACCAGCCCGGCCCCGATTCGCCGTGCCGCTTCGTCACGGGAAATGCCCGCCGCCAGCTTGACGACCGCGTCCAGTCGCGGGGAGGCCACCGTATCCCGGATATCCTGGAACGAATGCGCCGCCGGCCATTCGCCGCTGTATGGACAGATGGAACGTACACCTTCCCGGCCCACTTTTACGATCTGCTCTGCCAGATAAGGCGCGATCTCCTCGTCGGCCGCAACGACAGCAAAACCATCGGCACAAAGAATGTCCCCGATCTTGCTGCGTTTGACGCCGCAGGAAAGGATCGCTCCCAGGATATCCCGATGGGTCAGCGCCGCCTCCCGCCGATAGGTAAACCCGACAGGCAGGATGGGAAACGCTTCCTCCTCCGCCTCCAGAAAAGGCGGGAAAATTCCGGCGATGGTCCGTTCCGCCCCAGGGTATCCACCCCAGAAGCGCACGTTCATCTCCGGAATTTGACGAAGGATCGGCTGGGCAACCGCACGCTGCCGCTCGTCGAGGAACCCGACAAAACGGGGACAGCTGTAGCGGTCGCACTGGTCGGCGGCATCCAGCAGGCGGGCCCTGAGCAGCGCGTCCTCAGCGGACGGTTCAGAAGTATAACCCATTGTTTTCGAGTTCATCGAGCAGGTCGCCCATGATCCCGACATTATAGGGCGTAATGATAAAGGTGCAGTTGGCCACCTTTTTGATCTGGCCGTCGTTGGCATAGGCCACGCCGCTCAGGAAGTCCAGAATACGGCGGGCAATGTCCTTGTTGGCGGATTCCAGATTGAGCACCACGGTGCGCTTGGCATTGAGGTGATCCGCCACCGCGCTGGCGTCATCGAACCGCTCGGGCTTGACGAGCACAACCTGGAGCTGAGCGGTAGCGTTAATATTGACGACCTTGTTGCCCCGTTTAATCGGTTCCACGTTCATGGGATCCGGCTGCGGGACGGCAGAGCGCTGCTCATAACGGGATTCGCTGCGGGGCTCACGCTCGCTGCGCCCATCGTTAAAAGGAATATCGTTATCCTCTGTTTCGAGTTCATCATACTCGGAAGTACCATCCATAATTCGTTTAAACTTGTCCCACACGCCCATTGCTTTAACCTCCGTATATTAATAAATTCGCTCTCCAAAAAGAGCGGACCCAATTCTCACCATGGTCGAGCCCTCCAAAATGGCCTCGCGGTAGTCTCCCGACATACCCATGGACAGAATATGCATATTTATATTATCTATCTTTTTCCCTTTCATGTCAATAAACAGTTTATGCATATTCATAAAAACTTTTCTTTTGTCAGATTCTGTCTCAAAATGCGGCGGAACCGTCATGAGTCCCTGTATTTTCAGGTGACCAAACACGGAAATTTTCTCCAGAAGCTCTTCCAGCTCCTCTGGCAAGACGCCGGATTTGGCTTCTTCCCGGCCGATATTTACCTCCACCAGCACATCGGTGACGCATTCCCGCGCAGCCGACGCCTTTTCAATCGCCTGCGCCAGCCGCAGGCTGTCCACCGACTGAATCATGTCCACCTCGCCCACGATACGGGATACTTTATTGGTTTGCAGATGACCAATCAGGTGGGTGGTTACGCCCGCAAGATTCAATCCGTCTTTTTTGCCCAGGTACTCCTGCACCCGGTTTTCACCCATATGCCGCACGCCGGCGTCCAGCGCGGCCTGAATCCGCGCGTTATCAACGGTTTTTGTCACGCCCATCAGGGTAACCGCGTCGTCCGGGCGGCCGGCCCGCGCACAGGCGGCGGCCATGGTTTCCCGGATACGGGACAGGTTGTCCCCAATCCGCTTATAAACGGCGTCACTGTACAATTTTTCCGTCATAAAGCCCTTTTCCCCCTATGATAATATCATCGTACAGCTTCAGGCTTCCTGATTTACCGCTGTTTTCACAGATGGAATAATCCGACGCGCTGTACAGGATCTTGACCTTGCGGAAAACGGCGGTATTGCCCACCCGGACATAAACGCCCGCCTCATTGTTATCGTCAAACACCAGCGCGCTCTTCGGCACACGCAGGCCCTCATAGCGTTCAATCTGGATTTGAACGGTCTCGGCCCGTACATCGGACAGCACCTCAGACATCCGGGCGCATTTAAAGACGGCGGCAACCGAGCCTTTTTTGTCCTGATTGAGCGCCACCACCTCCATGGGGATGGACTCATCGGTGACAAACGGCATTAAAACCGAAAGCTGCTTGCCGATGCCCAAATGGACCGCGTCCGCTTCCGGTACCACGCAGGCCAGATACCATTCGTAATCCCCCACCACTTTGCCGACATACTGGCTGCTGTCCACAGTCGGCTTGGATGTCAGAGCCTTACGGATATCCTCAACCGAAATGGAGGCGGCTTTGGTATAGTCCAGGCTTTCCTCATAGCCGTCGACATCGCTGACAAAGTAGCCCGCCACCGGTGAAGCAATCGCCGACTGCGCCCCCGCATGTGCGGAGGCCAGGCGGCTTCTCTCTTTTTTCAGTGAAGCGATCATGCCGGAAAAGCTCTCCGTCTTACCAGTGGTGATCTGCTGTTTGTTTAAGAGGGTAAGCAGCTCCGAATGCAGGGAACGCAGGTCGCCGGTGCGGGGCGCATGCGCCGCCTTGACCAGCAGGCTCATCTGCTGGGACAGCTGCTTGTTGATTAGGTCCAGGTTCACCCGGTTGGCCGTCCCCTGTTTCTCAATGTCTTCGAGATTCGCGATATCGTTATCCAGGAGGAGAAGCTGCTGATACGCCCAGGCATCTTCCTCGTTTTTATACACCTCAGCGATTTTCCCGCCCTTGGCAATCCGTTCGCCATTGGCAACGCTGTAATAGACATATCCGTTCGTCTGGCCGCCCTTTACAGGCGTTTCGCTGCGGATAAACAAGCCCTGCGCATCCACCGTTTTATAGACGCTGTAAGAATACACCGTCTCCGTTTTGACCGAGGAATACAGCATTTGATATCCCTGATATCCCACATACAGCAGCAAAGCCACTGCCGCCGTTATGGTAGCGACCCGTTTCAACACACTGTTCACCGGGGCTCCTCCTTTATAGAATAATGCTCTGTCACCCGACGGAGCGCTTCCTCGTATATTTCCTGCGGGGCGGCGTAGTCGTCCACGTAGAGAGGATGGGCGTATCCCATCCTTCGGAACCAGGACAGCTGCCGTTTGGCATAGCGCCGCGTGCCGCGTTTAATATTCTCAACCGTTTCGTCCAAGGACAGTGTTCCCTCAAAATAAGGAATCCATTCCTTGTATCCGATCGCCTGCATAGCCGTAGCCGCATAAGGCATGTCCAGCAGGCGGCGGGCTTCCTCCAAAAGCCCGGCCTCCAGCATGAAATCCACCCGGCGGTCGATGCGTTCATACAGCGCCTGCCGGTCACGAAAATCCAGTGTCAGCAGATAGACGTCATATGGAGAGGGGTTCTCCCGCGAGCGACGGAGCTGTTCGCTCATAGTGATACCGGTGGCCTCATACAGCTCGAGCGCCCGGATAATGCGCCCCGCGTCGTGCGGATGCAACCGCGCCGCCGTTTCCGGATCCACCTTCGCCAGTTCCGCCAGCAGCGCCTCGCCGCCTTCCGTTTCATAGCGGCCGCGCAGCCGCGCCCGCAGCGCGGAATGCGACGGCTCGTCCGCATAACTCAGGTTCTCCACCACCGAACGGATGTACAGCCCGGTACCGCCGCACATAATAGGCAGCCGGCCCCTCTGGGCCACGGCCCGGATCGCTTCGTGCGCCTCGCCGGTATAGCGCGCCACGTGATAAGGCTCGTTAAGCGGGACAACCCCCATCAAATGATGGGGAACCCCCTGCATTTCCTGCTCCGACGGCCGGGCGGTGCCGATACGCAGCGTATCGTATACCTGCATGGAATCGGCGGAAACGATCTCCCCGCCCAACCGCAGGGCCAGATAAATGGCCAAACCGGTTTTGCCGCTGGCCGTGGGGCCGGCAATAACCGGCAAGGGCTGACGGTGCTCCATATCAAACGATTCTCCCAAATTGTTTTTCGAAATCCCGCCGGGACATTTCCACGCACACCGGCCGGCCGTGCGGGCAGTAACGGACGTCGTCTCGCAGCAGTACCCGGCGGGCAAGCGCCTCCAGGTCCTCCGGACGGCTTTTATCCCCCGCCTTGACGGCGGCGCGGCAGGCGGTGGAGTGATAAATCCAGTCCAGCTTGTCGGTCTGGACCGTCTGCCCGCCGTTTAAAAAGCCTTTCGCGATCTCCTCCAGCAGCAGCGGCACATCCTCCCCGCTGAGCATCATGGGCACCGTGCGCACCAGCAAGGCGCCCCCGCCGAAATCCTCCGTTTCAAAACCTGCCTGAGCCAGCAAATCGCTGTGTTCGAGCAGCGCGGAAGACGCCTCCCGCCCCGGAGAAACAGTGATTGGCTGCAACAGAATCTGCGCATCGGCGCGGGCGTTTTTTTGAAGCTCGTTATACAAAATCCGCTCATGAGCGGCGTGTTTATCAATGAGAAAAAAGGAGTCCCCCATCTCGGCCAGTATATAGGTTTTAAAGGCTTCGCCTATGACGCGAATCACCGGTTCTTCCTCGGCGGAGAGGGATACCAGCGGCTCCGTTCCCGATTTTTCGGGCATGGCGCCGCCGGCCGGTTTTCCGGCCAAAAAGGCATCCGCCGGGATCACCTCCACAGGCGGCGTGGTACGGGCGATATCCGGACCCGGATGCGGCGCGCGCAGCGGTATGCCGCCCCCGGCCCTTTCATGGAACAGCGGCTCGGTCCGTTCCACCGCGGGCGTTGCCGGCTGTATCATATCCACGGCGGATAACCGGGCCGGTTCGGCCGCTATTTCTGGCAACGGAGACACCGCCGTTTCCCGTACAGCCGCACGGGGCGCCGGGCTCATGGGCATATGCAGCTGCTCTCCGGTAACCGACGGGGACGGAGCCGCCGTCGGTATCTTTGGTTCCGGCAGCACACCTTGGCGTGGCGTATCCTGAGTCTGCAGGGCAGACTTAACGGCGTGATACACGCTGTCAAAAACCGGCTTTTCATTGACGAAGCGCACCTCGATTTTGGCTGGATGGACATTGGCGTCCACCAGCGCCGCCGGCAGGTCGATGTTCAGTACGCAGGCCGGGAATTTGCCCACCATCAGGCTGCCTTTGAACGCCTGTTCCAAAGCCGCCATGGCGGTACGGGTTTTGACATACCGCCCGTTGATAAAGAAATGCTGCATGCTGCGGTTGGCGCGGGGAGAGGCCGGTTTGCTGACAAACCCATGGACATGTACGCCGCCTAGCGTATAATCCACCGGCATCAGCCCGCCGGCAAATTCCTTGCCAAAGACGCTGTAAATACAGGAATAGAGACGGCCGTCCCCCGGCGTGAGCAGTTCCTCCCGCCCGTCGCGGATAAACCGGAACGATATCTCCGGATGGGACAGAGCCAGCCGGTCCACCACGCCGGCCGCGGCATTGGCCTCCGTAACATCTTTTTTAAGAAATTTCATGCGGGCGGGTACGTTATAAAAGATATCCCGCACGACGATGGTGGTACCGACCGGACAGCCGATGTCTTCAAAAAGGACGGGGTCTCCCCCCTCCAGGCAGTAGCGGGTGCCCGCCGTTTCGTCGGCCGTGCAGGTGACGAGTTCCACCCGGGATACCGCCGCGACGGACGCGAGCGCTTCCCCCCGGAACCCGAGGGTGCCGATGGCGTCGAGGTCTTCTTCGCTGCGGATTTTGCTGGTGGCATGGCGCAGAAATGCCGTAGGCACCTCGTCGTGCGGGATGCCGCAGCCATTGTCCGCAATGCTCAGGGAGGCGATGCCTCCCTGTTTGATTTCCACCGTAACGGTGGTGGCGCCGGCGTCAATCGCGTTTTCCACCAGCTCTTTTATAACGGAAGAAGGGCGTTCCACCACCTCTCCCGCCGCAATCAGCTCGGCGGTATGCTTGTCCAGAACCTGAATATGGGGCATGAAACGTCCCTCCCTGTCATTTCTTAACCGTTCTGCGCCTGCTGGCAAAGCGCATAAAGCGTCTGCATGGCTTCGATAGGCGTGAGCGTATTGATATCGATGCGACGCAGCTGGTCGGCCAGCGCGGCATTGGCCATTCCCTCCAGCGAAAGCTGGCCGTCGTCTTCCTCCGGCAAAGACGGGGCCGCCGAACGAGCCTGCGAGGGATTCTCCTGCTCGAGCTGCCGCAGAATCGCCTTGGCGCGGGTCACCACGCTGTCCGGAATCCCCGCCAGCTTGGCCACCTCGATGCCGTAGCTGTCGTCCGCCGGGCCGCGCACGATCCGGCGCAGAAACGTGATATCGTCCCCCCGCTTTTTCACGGCGATATTGTAATTGCGGATGCCCGGCTGCTCGTTTTCGATAGCCGTAAGTTCATGATAATGCGTGGCGAACAGGGTTTTGGCCCCCAGCGTTTTAGGACTGGCCACATACTCCAGCACCGCCCGCGCAATGCTCATGCCGTCAAAGGTAGAGGTACCCCGGCCGATTTCATCGAAAATAACCAGGCTTTGGGAGGTGGCGTTTTTAAGAATAGCGGCTACCTCGCTCATCTCCACCATAAAGGTGGACTGCCCGGCCGCCAGGTCGTCCGACGCGCCGACGCGGGTAAAAATGCTGTCCACCAGCCCAATCGTAGCGCTGTCCGCCGGCACAAAGCAGCCGATCTGCGCCATCAGCACGATCAGCGCTGTCTGCCGCATAAACGTGGACTTACCCGCCATATTGGGGCCGGTGATGATTGCCACCCGGTTGTCTCCCTGATCCAGCACCGTATCGTTGGGTACAAAAGGCGTGTCCATCAGGGATTCCACCACCGGATGCCGGCCGTTTTTAATCTCGATGCGCCCTTTCAGGTCAATATGGGGGCGGCAATAGCGCCCTCGCACCGCTACCCGTGCAAACGAACACAGCACATCCAGCTGCGCTACAGCCTGCGCCGTAGCCTGGATGCGGTGGAGCTGATCCGCCACCCGGCTGCGGATTTCCTGGAACACCTGGTATTCCAGCGCCACCAGCCGCTCTTTGGCCCCCAGCACCCGCGCTTCCAGCTCCTTAAGCTCCTGCGTGATGTAGCGTTCGGCATTGGCCAGGGTCTGTTTGCGGACATAATGCTCAGGTACGTCGCCTTTATACGCTTTGGAAACCTCTATGTAATAACCAAAAACCCGGTTGTAACCCACTTTCAGGTTTTTAATGCCGGTGCGTTCCTTTTCGTCCGCCTCAATCCGGGCGATGACGCCCTTTCCATCCGACATATCGCCCCGCAGAGTATCGATCTCTTCCCGATATCCCTCCCGGATCATGCCCCCTTCCCGCACCGAAAAGGGCGGGTCGTCCACAATCGCGCTTTCAATCAGGCCGGCGATATCTTCAAGGGGATCGATCTGCTGCCTCAGATCGCACAGCAGTGGCGCGCGGCAGCCATCCATACGGGATTTTATCGGCGCTATGCACCGCAGCGTCTGGGACAGGGAGCGCAGCTCCCGCGCTCCCGCGCTGCCGTAGACGATACGGGTCATAATCCGCTCGAGATCGTACACGTCCGCCAGCTGATCGATAATATCGCCGCCGAGCACCGTGTCCTCCACCAATTCCTCCACCGCGTTTAGGCGGCGTGTAATGGGCGCGGGATGGATGAGCGGCTGCTCGATCCAGCTGCGAATTAGCCGTTTGCCCATGGCGGTTTTGGTCCGGTCGAGCACGCCCAGCAGGGAGCCCCGCTTTTCCTTGTTCCGCATGGTTTCGGTGAGTTCCAGATTCCGCCGTGCCGTCAAATCCAGCTTCATAAACTGAACGTCGGAATAGATGTCCAAATGATCGAGCCGTTCCAGACCGCTCATCTGGGTGGTGTACAGGTAGTCGAGTACACAGCCCAACGCCCGCAGGGCGGCGGGCTGACCCGCCAAATCGAGGTCCTCCAGCGTGTCCACGCCGAAATGAGTCAGCACCCGCTCGCGGCAACGCGCTTCGTCAAACTTCATATCCTCAAACAAATCTTCCGCAATACCCAACCGGTTGGTGACAAACTGGGTTATCACAGGCTGCCGGGACGCCGCTTCGTTTACCAGCAGCTCCCGCGGCATGTACCGTCCCAGTTCGTTGGTGACCCGCAGGGCCACATCCTCTCCCGACAGGGTGGTGGCCCGGATGTCGCCGGTCGAGCAGTCGCAGAAGCAAACGCCCGCCTGACCGCCGTCCGGCTCCATATACAGAGCGCAGAGGTAATTGTTTTTCTCCTCATCCAGCATGCTGCCCTCGATAACCGTACCGGGAGTGATGATGCGGATAACCTCCCGCTTCACCAGCCCCTGTGCGGTCGCCGGGTCCTCCACCTGTTCGCAGATGGCGACCTTATAGCCCCGCGCCACCAGCCGGGCGACATACGTCTCATAGCTGTGAAAGGGTACGCCGCACATAGGGGCGCGTTCCTCCTGGCCGCAGTCCCGTCCGGTCAGCACCAGCTCCAGCTCCTGCGAGGCCACCTTGGCGTCCTCAAAAAACATCTCATAAAAATCGCCCAGGCGGAAAAAAAGCAGGCACTGAGGATATTGCTCTTTTATTTGGAAATATTGCTTCATCATCGGCGTCAATTCCGCCATATCTATTCACATCCTTGTCGTTGCGGCCATAGGATGGGGAAGCGAAGAACGCATCCCAGGCCGGTATCAATGGCAGCCGCCGCAGGAGGAACAGTTGCCGCCGCATCCGGCGCCCTGCTCCAGCGCGGTTTCGGGGTCCTGCCCCTGCGCCGCCATCATCAGCACGGTATTGATCTGGTTCATCACCGCATCCAGGTCGGTTTTGGCCGCGTTGTAAGCCGCCATATGTTCGTTGCCCATAATGCTTTCATAAATAGAACGGATATCCCCGTCCAGGGCGTCCAATTTTTCCTCGTCCTTATCCTCTTTGCTCATCTCGTTGCTGAGGGCCATGCGCTTGAGGTTGAATTCACCGATCAGGCCCTGGAGGCTTTCGTCCCCATCGGCCGCCGCCTGCGCCATCTGCGCCCGGATAAAGCGCTCGTCCTGCTGTATCGCGTAGCCCATTTCCTTGGCCATTTCCACTAACTGATCCATGTTGTATATCCTCCTAAAATGTTAATACATAGTTTGAATACGGCCCTGCAATATCCAGCTGCGGGCCTCGGTGATTTCCACATCGGCAAACCGGCCGGTATCCGCGGCCGTCCCCGGTACCCGCACCACGATGTTTTCCGGCAGCCGCGCTTCCACCACGCCGTTTTCCTCCCGCTCGAGCAGCGCCCGGCGGATTTGACCCACCATGGTTTTCATCCGGGCGGCGGAGAGCCGCTCCTGCAGCGCTGTCATCTCCTGGAACCAGGCGGATTTTTCCGCCGCCGGTACGGGGTCGGGCATGGCCGCGGCCGGCGTCCCCTCACGCGGGGAAAAGATAAAGGTAAACAGCGACACGAACCCCACCTGCTCAATCAGGTCGAGGGTTTGTTCAAAATCCTCCCGCTGTTCCCCGGGGAATCCCACGATCACGTCGCTGGTAAAGACGATTCCCGGCACCCTGTCGCGGGCATAGCCGATCAGGTCGATATACTGCTCGCGGGTATAGCGGCGGTTCATCTCCTTTAAAATCCGGTTGCTGCCCGACTGAAAGGGCAGGTGGAAATGCCGCGATACTTTTTCACACTGTGCGATGGTGTCAAACAGCTCATGGGTGGCATCCTTGGGGTGCGACGTCATGAACCGGATCAGGAAATCTCCCTCAATGGCGTTGATGCGGCGGAGCAGCTCCGGGAACCTCACGCCGTGCGAAGCCCCTTTGCCGTAGGAATTGACATTCTGCCCCAGCAGGGTAATCTCCTTGTATCCGGCGGCGACGAGCTCCCGCGCTTCCCGCACGATCACATCGGGATCGCGGCTGCGCTCCCGCCCCCTAACATACGGCACCACACAATAGGTGCAAAAATTGTTGCAGCCATACATTATGGGCAGCCACGCTTTAAAGTCGCTGTCCCGCCTGACCGGCAGGCCCTCCGCAATCCCCTCGTCCTCCTCGGGGATAGCCACCACCCGTTTCTGGTTTTCCAGGGCCTCCCATAACAGCCGCGGCAGCTGCGCCACCACATGGGTGCCAAAGATCAGCCCCACAAACGGGTAGCTTTTTTGCAGCTTATCCGCCACATGGGGCTGCTGCGTCATACAGCCGCAAAGGCCGATTAAAACATGCGGCCGCCGGCGCTTGATCACTTTCAGGGCGCCCACATTGCCGAACACGCGGTCCTCAGCGTGTTCCCGCACCGCACAGGTGTTGAAAAGAATAAAATCCGCCTCGTCCGGCCGCTCGGTAAAACCGAAGCCCATGGCGGCCAGCATCCCTTTCATCCGTTCGGAATCCGCTACGTTCTGCTGACAGCCATAGGTGCGCAGGCAGCACAGCGGCGGCGCGTCGCTGCGCTCCTCATAATATTGCCGGATGCGCTCGACATAGGGTTTCTGCCGGCTCCATTCGTCTGCCGGCGGAGCATCCGTTTTCCAGTTGTCCATACAGGCTCCTTCTCCTCGGTACAGGCCGGGCTTTAACGCCCCGGCCTTTCAGTTCATGGAAAATCGCCCGTTCCGGCCCGCCGGAGGAGCGATAGGTAATAACTACAAAAGTATAACAAAAGCCACGGCCAATTTCAATCCATAATCCGGTACTTTACGGAGAAAAATGCTTAAAACCGGAAAAATTGGGCGAAAATAAAAAAAGGTATTCCCTTTTCCCGCGAACCGCCTTATAATAAAGGGCTGGAAACGGGTATTCTGCACTCGGGAGGCTCATCATGGAAAAGGACATACTGCAATCGGTTCATCACATTTATTTTGCGGGAATCGGCGGCTCGGGCATGAGCCCGCTGGCCGATATCCTGCATTCACTGGGATACCGCATCAGCGGATCGGACGTCAACGAGTCGGATAACCTTATACGGATGCGCTCGCTGGGCATCCCGGTATCCATGCGGCAGGTCGCCGATAATATTACCGGTGATATCGACCTGTTCGTCTATACCAGCGCGGTGGGCGAGGAAAACCCGGAGCTGCTGGCCGCGAAAGCCAAAGGCATCCCCACGCTGGAAAGGGGCAAGCTGCTGGGCCTGATTACCCGGCGGTATCCGCGCACGGTAGCCGTTGCCGGCACCCACGGCAAAACCACTACCTCGTCCATGCTGTCGCAGATTTTATTGCAGGCGGAGCTGGACCCCGCCATATTCATCGGCGGACGGCTGCCCCTGATTGGGGCCAACGGCCGGGCGGGAAAAAGCGATATCATGGTCTGCGAGGCGTGCGAGTTTCAGGATCATTACCTGTCCATGGCCCCCGCCGTATCCATCATCCTCAATATCGACGCCGACCATCTCGACTATTTCGGCACCCTTGACGGCGTCATCCGCTCCTTCCGTTCCTTTGCTGAGCTGACAGCCAGCACACTGATTGTCAATGCGGACGACCCGAACGCTCCGAAGGCGGTGGAGGGCATTGCCGGCAAACGGATCGTATGGTATTCTACCGCGGACGACGCGGAATGGTCGGCGCGTAATATCCGTTATGAACACGGCTCCTACGGCCGTTACGACGCTTATCACAACGGCGAGTTCTTTGCCAGCGTGTCCCTGGGCGTGCCCGGTGAGCATAACGTGGGGAACTCGCTGGCCGCGGCGGCGGCCGCGCATCTGTGCGGCGCCTCCCCTGCGCAGATTGCCGAAGGCCTGGCGGCCTTTCACGGGGCCGGCCGCCGCTTTGAATTCCTGGGAACTTTTGGCGGGGTTACGATTGTGGACGATTACGCGCATCATCCTACCGAGATACGCGCCACCATCGACGCGGCTAAAAAATTGGGCTACCGGCAGGTATGGGCGGTATTCCAGCCCTTCACGTTTTCCCGCACCGCGCAGCACCTGGAAGAATTTGCTGATGTTCTGTCCGGCGCGGATCACGCCATTGTCAGCGATATCATGGGCTCCCGCGAGCAGAACACCTTCGGCGTGTCCTCCCGCCAGATCACAGAGCGGATACCCGGCGCGAAATACCTGCCGACATTTGAGGACATCACCGCTTTCACAGCGGAACACGTACAGCCGGGCGATCTCATTCTCACCATGGGCGGCGGCGACATTTACAAATGCGCGCGGATGATTGCGCAGAAGCTGTCCGCCGCGGAGAATCCCAACGAAAGCCGCTGAAATTTAAAAATTTCCTGTTGCATTTTTGGGAGCGGTGTGCTATAGTACCAATGTTAATGCTTTAGGGTTCCCTGAAAGAGGTGACAATCATGAAGGAAAATATTCATCCGAAGTACCAGAAAACGACCATCACCTGCGCCTGTGGCGAAGTGATTGAAACGTCTTCCACTAAGGAAAACATCCGTGTGGAAATTTGTTCCAAATGCCATCCGTTCTTTACCGGCAAACAGAAACTGGTGGATACCGGCGGACGCGTGGACCGTTTCAAAAAGCGTTTTGGTATGACTGACGAGAAATAAGCGCTGCTTACTGGGACAACGCCCTGCCGGGCCGTTGTCCCTTTTTCTATATATTCATTCATATTGATCAAGTGCCAGGTATCATAGAACAAACAGGATGGGAGGACGCTTATGGGAGACGAGACCTACCGCACGGCCGGCCGGGAGGGGACGGATGAATTCACGGAACGGCGTTCCCGATTTATTGGCGCTATCCGTCCCGTGGAGACGGAAGACGAAGCTCTGGCTTTTATCCATGAAAAAAAGAAGCAGCATTGGGACGCCGCTCACAACGTCTACGCCTATCGCCTGCGGGATGGGCAGATCCAGCGGTACTCCGATGACGGTGAGCCGCAGGGCACGGCCGGCGTACCCGTGCTGGACGTGCTGCAAAAAGCGGGCCTGACCGACTGCGCCGTGGTGGTTACACGGTATTTCGGCGGGGTTCTGCTGGGGGCGGGCGGCTTGGTGCGGGCCTATTCCCACGCGGCTTCGATTGCCGTTCAGGCCGGCTGCCCGGTGGAAATGCGTCCCTGTGCAGTAGCCGAGGTTACCGCCGGCTACGCGCAGCACAGTCTGTTGGAAAGGCTGATTCCCGCCTGCGGCGGTATTATAGACGACACCACCTACACAGATCACGTCACGGTTCGGTTCCACATGGAAGAGACGCTTTTAGCAGCGTTTGAGGCACAGCTTACGGAGGCCAGCGCCGGCCAGCTTACCGCTACCCTAATATCGCATACTTTCGCGGCGTATCCCCTGTAAATTTTAGCGTTTTTCCCTTTTTGAAAAAATTTTTTCAAAAAAGCAGGAAAAACGTTTTTTTATGGGTATATATTAATAAACTTTTAATGCTGATGCGTTTTATTGTCGAAAGGAGGCTGCTATGCTGGTTCGTGAACAGCTGGAAAATCTTGAAAAGCAATTGCTTTCCCCGCAGGCCGCTCTTTCTTCCGCATCCAGGGGACGGCAGCGGGAGGATATTCCCTGCCGCTACCGGACCGCCTTTCAGCGGGACCGCGACCGGGTGATCCATTGCAAGTCTTTCCGCCGCCTGAAACATAAAACCCAGGTGTTTCTGTCTCCTGAAGGAGACCATTACCGCACCCGTCTTACCCACACGCTGGAGGTTTCACAGATTGCCCGTACCATCGCCCGCACCCTGCGGCTCAACGAGGACCTGACGGAGGCGATCGCCCTGGCGCACGATTTGGGGCACACCCCGTTTGGACATGCCGGTGAACGGACGCTGGACCAGATGATGCCGGGGGGCTTCCGCCATTACGAACAGGGCGTACGCACGGTAGAACGGCTGGAAAATGACGGGCGCGGCCTCAACCTTACATATGAAGTGCGGGATGGCATTTTGAAACATACCCGCGGTCCGCTTCCCGAAACCCTGGAGGGCTGCGTGGTGCGCATGGCGGACCGTGTGGCGTATATCAACCACGATATCGACGACGCCATCCGGGCCGGCGTGCTAACCGAAACCGCCGTGCCCGCCTCCATTCGCGACACGTTGGGCGACCGCCGCACCACGCGCATCGACACCATCGTTACCTCGATTGTCGAAAACAGCGGCGACGACATCCGCATGGCGCCGGAGGTGGAAAACGCTTTCCAGGCGCTGCACGATTTTATGTTCGACGCGCTCTACCGCAATCCAGTCGCCAAAAGTGAGGAAAGCAAGGTAACCGGCCTGCTGGGGCGCATGTTCGATTATTTTGTGACGCATCCCGATCATATTCCCGCCGAGCTGCAGCCCATCCGCGAGGAGGAAGGCGCCCCCCGCGCCGCCTGCGATTATATTGCCGGGATGTCCGATAATTTTGCTTTGGATGTTTACCACCAGTTATTTATCCCCCACGGATGGGCGGTTAAAACCACGCCCTCTTCTTTATAAGATCCGTTTGCTATCCAAGGAGGTGATCTCATGCGGTTCCCGGACAGTTTCATACAGGAGCTCATCGCCCGCAGCGATATCGAGGCGGTTGTGTCATCTTATGTTCGGATGAAACGACGGGGGCGCAATATGGTGGGCCTGTGTCCCTTTCACGGGGAAAAAACGCCTTCGTTTACGCTGTATCCGGAAAACGGATCCTTTTACTGCTTTGGATGCGGCGTGGGCGGAAATGTGATCACGTTTATTCAAAAAATAGAAAACCTGGCGTATGTCGACGCTGTTAAATTTCTGGCGCAGCGTGCCGGCATGCGGCTTCCCGAAATGGCGGAGGATGACGGTGCCTCCCGGCTGCGCGCCCGTGTGCTGGAGGCCAACCGCGAAGCCGCCCGCCTGTATCACCAGGCACTGTATGCCCCGGAAGGACAAACGGCGCTGGCCTATTATCACAGCCGTGGATATACCGACAAAACCATTCGGCATTTCGGCCTCGGATACGCTCCCGACGGCTTCCACTACCTTATTGACGCCATGCGGCAGAAGGGCTTTCGTGACGAAGAGCTGCAGACGGCTTTTTTGGCCAAGCGCAGCGCCCGTAACGGCCGTCTGTTCGACATTTTCCGCAACCGGGTCATCATCCCTATCATCGACGTGCGCGGTAATGTGATTGCTTTCGGCGGGCGGGTGTTGGACGACTCCAAGCCTAAATATCTCAACACCTCGGATACGCCGGTGTTTAAAAAGACCCACCAGCTTTTTGCGCTGAATTTTGCCAAATCCGTCCCTGGCCGGCAGTTGATCCTCTGCGAGGGTTATATGGACGTGATTGCCCTGCATCAAGCGGGATTTACCAATGCCGTCGCGGCGCTGGGCACGGCGCTGACCGTCGAAAACGCCCGGCTGATCGCCCGCTATGCCGACGAGGTCACGCTGATCTTTGACGCGGACGCGGCGGGGCAAAAGGCCACCCAGCGTTCCATCGGCATCCTGCGGAATACCGGCATCGATATCCGCGTGGTCACCATCCCGGATGGAAAGGATCCTGACGAATATATCCGCCGGAACGGTCCGGAACGGTTCAAACTGCTGCTGGAGAGATCTGCAAACGATGTGGAATACCGGCTCATGGAGCTTGGTCGGCAGCAGGCTTTGAATACCGAAAAAGGCCGGGTCGCCTACCTGCGCTCCGCCGCCGCGTTGCTTGCGGAACTGAGCAGTCCGGTGGAACGGGACGTGTATGCCGGCAAGCTGGCTGAAGAACTGTCGGTTTCCAAACAGGCGCTGCTCTCCCAAATCCAGTATTTTATCGAGCGCAAGCGACGGCAGCAAAAAGAACGCCCTTTGTCGAAAATGATCCGGCAAAATGAGAATACTATGCAGAAGGCCAATCCCGACGCGGGCCGTCATCCGCGCGCGGTCAGCGCGGAGGAACAGCTGCTGGGGCTGCTTCTGCTGAATCCCGATTATATCGCGCCGCTGGCACAGGAATTGCCGGAATCCTGCTTTTCCACGGTTTTTAACCGGCGGTTATATGAACAGCTGCTTACTCGTCAAAAGCAGGGATTGTCCCTCGACCCCGCCCTGCTCGCCGGCGATTTTACCGAAGATGAAACCGCGTATATAACGCATATGATGATCCGAGCGCGGGACATCACCAACACCCTCGACGAAGCGCGGCGCTTTGCACAGGTCATTCGCACGGAGAGCCTTCTGAAAGAAGCCGACGATCCCTCTGGAAAATCCCCCGATCAGCTTCAGGAAATGCTGAAGGTATATCGGGATCAGAAATTATAAATACAAGCATGTCAAAAGAAAGGTTAGGTATCCTATATGAGCAATCAGGATGTAAAATCTTCCGCAAACAACGATAACATGGATGAAAAAGACGTTATACTGTCCTCAAACGCATCGCCGGAGGAGGGCCCGATAGCGGCCGGCGAAGAGGCCGCGGCGGCCGGCACGGCCCCCAAGGGCAAAAAAATCCAGATCAGCGACCTTGTGGAAATGGGAAAGGCCAAGGGCCGCCTGACCACGCAGGAAATTATGGACGCCCTGGACGATCTGGATTTTGACATCGACCAGATCGACAAGCTTTATGAGCTGTTGGAAAGCCATAATATTGAAATTGTCGATGACTTTGCGGACAGCTCCCTTTCTGATCTGAATTTTGTCATTGACGCGGCGGAGCAGGAGGAAACGCCTGTTGAAACAGGAACCGAAGGCGTGATCATCGATGACCCGGTCAAGGTGTACCTGAAAGAAATTGGACGCGTTCCCCTGCTCACCCCGGAAGAAGAGATTGAACTGGCCATCCGCATTATCGACGGCGACCCATATGCCAAGCAACGGCTGAGCGAAGCCAACCTGCGGCTGGTGGTCAGCATCGCCAAACGCTATGTGGGCCGGGGCATGCAGTTCCTCGACCTGATCCAGGAGGGAAATCTGGGCCTGATCAAAGCTGTCGAGAAATTCGACTATACCAAAGGGTTCAAGTTTTCCACCTATGCCACCTGGTGGATCCGGCAGGCCATCACCCGTGCCATTGCCGACCAGGCCCGCACCATCCGTATTCCGGTGCACATGGTGGAAACCATCAATAAGGTGAAAAAAGTATCCAGTCAGCTCCTGCACCGCAACGGGCATGAGCCAACAGCGGAGGAAATTGCGCAGGAGCTGGACATGCCGGTGGACAAGGTGCGGGAAATTATGCGGGTCGCGCAGGAACCGGTGTCGCTGGAAACACCGATCGGCGAAGAGGAAGACAGCCATCTGGGCGATTTCATCCCCGATGATGAGGCTCCCGCGCCGGCGGACGCGGCCTCCCACACGCTGCTGAAAGAGCAGCTCGGCGACGTGCTGTCCACGCTGACCGCCCGGGAGGAAAAGGTGCTGCGGCTGCGGTTTGGCCTCGAAGACGGTCGCCCCCGCACGCTGGAAGAGGTTGGCAAGGAGTTTGACGTCACCCGGGAGCGTATCCGCCAGATCGAGGCCAAAGCCCTGCGCCCCAGTGGTGCATGGCCCTGCCCCT
>URYP01000029.1 GCA_900552115.1 uncultured Oscillospiraceae bacterium
AAACCCCGCCGGCGGGTCAATGCCCTTGAGCATGTCATGATTCCGGAAACGCAAAAAAACATCCAGTATATTACCATGAAGCTGGATGAAAACGAGCGCAGCACCCAGATTCGGCTGATGAAGGTCAAGGATATGATGCTCGCCCAGGCCCACCATTACGACCAGCCGCTGTAAACCATACATGAAAATAAACAAGCCCTGACCTGAACGGTCAGGGCTTGTTTATTTTCAAAGAATTGTGTCACTCTAAATCAGACATTACAATTAAAAAGCCGCGTCCGTTTTCATCCATTGCCACATTTTCTTTGGGATTTGTAATATGCCCAGTTTCTCCGAAATCCACGGTGATCGTTTCCCAAAAAATAGAATACTGTTTTAGTTCCAGTACAGTCTCTGTAATGGAATAAGTCCTGGAAAATGCTAAATCTTTCAATGCCGATGGAGAAAGATTTTTTTTGGTAAAATCGACATATACACACAAGTCTCCATCTCGATACACTACGTCGATAATAGATTCATCTTTACGGCTGATGGCGTCCTGAACGGCAACCCTGGCTTGTTCCACAAACATGTCGGAGGAAATGAGTGTTCCCTCGTTTGTAGATACATAATATACGGTGCTATTTGTCGGTTTACCAAGGGTATCCTCCCCAAACAGATCCCGATTACGAATATAGTCCCCGTGCTCGTCTTGTTCAAAAATCACATTTTTCTTGATCAGGCCATCCGTCGCATATATGCCGGAATGGTCACTTTTATCGGTAAAGAGTATCATATACCACTCGAATTCGTTATCTTCGTTGATAACATAATTAAAATACCAATCGGCAAGGCGCTCATCCGTTACCTCATCGGAATTTGTTCGTATGACCGAATATTCACCGATGACGTTGTCCCAGTCACAGATATCCTCATCCGGGGGTTCGGCATCGCTCAAAATTTCTACCGCATCAGCCTTGTCGTAAAGATGTGTTACCGGCTGCCGGGAGGTATTGTCGGAATTCTCGTTTTTCATTTCAGCATCGACGTGCGTTTTCCCGGATATATCGTCGGTATTCCCAATGTGACTTACGCTTACTCCGATGACGGCAGAAAGCACAATTACAATTATTACCCAGAACCACCACTTTTTATAGATCGGCTTTTTCCCGACGTCAATAGTCTTTTCTTCGTTAATCATGGGCTTCACGCCTCCATATATTAGCTGGTTTTTGCCTCTTCCAGTGCCATTTTTTGGCCGGCTACCTAGAACAGGGACGTTTTTCCAGACGATGCTATTTGGTATAAATCACCTGTATCCAGTCGGGGTTGTAGCCGGTACCGCTCGCTTCAAAGCGGATCGTATTGGCCTCGCCCGGCTTGAGATCAAACAGCTTGATTTCCACCATTTTGAAGGTACTCCAGCTTCCGCTGCCCAACAGGGTATATTTCCCATAATCGGTACCGTTGATAATCAGCCGCATCGGTGCGCTGGCGTTGCCGTTCGCAAAACCAAACCGCAGGATGGCGTCGCCGCCAACTCCCCCGTCCACATTCGTAAATTCAAAGTACGCGCCCGGGCTCTCCAGATTGTGCAGAGTCCTGCCCCCGGACGAGCCAGCGTCGTTCGCCACATTGACCCCTATCTGCGTGCCCAGCTCCTGTGTGTTGCCAAAGTCGGAATCCTCCGCCTCATGGACGGTATATCCCGCATCCTGATGGACATCCATCAGTTCGGAGATAACCTGGTCGATAATGACCACCTTTTCTGTCCACCGGGCTTTGAACACCTCGGTCCCCCGGGTCACGCCGCTTTCGTTATAGGAATCGATCGTGAAATAATAATCCACGCCTTTGTTCAGGCAATTGAGTACGGTGCTGGTTTTGCCGATGACCTGGAAATGGTTATATAAATGATCGGGCGTGGTGCCGAAGCGGATGATATAGCCCTGTGCGCCAGGCGCTTTGTCCCAAGACAGAGCCACGGTCCGTTCGTTCTCCTCAAAGCGGTCCAGTTTCAGACCATCTGCCCGTGCCGGAGCCTGACCGCCGCCTTCCCCAAATATCCGCAGGCCGCTTAGCGCAAATTTTCCGCCGTTCGGGACCGCGCCTTTATTGGTAATCCGCAGATAGCGCATGTTGACCGCCTTGGAAAATTCAACGTAATCGTGCGGTTTGTCTGCGGTATTTTCCGAACGGTCTACCAACGTCATCCAATGCTTGCCGTCCTGAGAAAATTCCAGCAAATATTGATAATACGTATCCTCTGCCCGGATCGCGGCATCGTTTTTGGTATTCTGATCGGCGAAGTTTGTCTGTACAGACCATACGTTGTACCGCTTGCCGAGGTCCACCTGAAGCCATTCGCCCTCGTCTGCCGTCGCGGCGCTCCACCAAGTACGCATACTTTCATCAAAAGCCTTGGCCGCGCCGTAACCGCCCGAAAGCGCAGAGGAGGCGGTGGCTTTTTTGCCGTTGGAGAGCAGGTTCCAACCGGGGCCGGGGTTCCGAAAGGAATCCTCCGCTTTGGTGGGAATGTACATGGGATAATCGCTCATGACCGTGTTGGTATACAGGCTGGCATAGGCATCGGTTTCCCTGGCTTTTTCAAACACGGCCGGATAGAGGGCGAGCCGCCGCTCAAATGCGTGCCCCACGCTGATGGATACCGTATCCGCCTTCCACCAACGGCCGTCCAAGTCCTCAAACAGGCAGCCATGTCCCGCCCCCACCATAAAGCCGCTGGCCTTCCAAATTACCGGGCTGTTTTCACAAAAGGTAAACGGACCCATGGGATCGTCCGCCACATAGCAACCATCCGCGTAGGCGGCGTATTCGGTGCCCGGCACCGCATAGGTCAGGTAGTATTTGTCCTCATGCTTAACCATCCAAGCACCTTCAAGGAAACAGCCGTTGCCATATTTGGTGTTGGTGTCGCCCGGCACCTCAAAGCCGTACACGTCCGGATGGGAACTGAAGCACACGATCGGCCCTTTCATCACTTTCATATTGTCGTTCGGGTCTAGCTTATAGACCGTAATCGGGCTGTCGCTGCTCAAGCCCTGATACAGATACACATAGCCATCGTCATCCAGCAGCATGGAAGGATCGCCCCAGTTGGCGGGCTGGCCGATGTCCACCCAGGATGACGGATCCATGGGATTGGTGGATTTGAGCATATGGCCGCCCTCGGAATGGGTAAGGTACAAAGTATCCCCTACCACGCAGGTAGCTGGGGCAAACTTGACGAACTGGGGCTGTAGTGTAAGGTCCACCTGTACATAGGTCCAGTCGGCTAGATTCGACGAGTACCAATAACCGGTATTATGAGAGGCAAACAGATAATAGATCCCCTTAAATACCACCACCGCCGGATCAGCGGCTTCCCGCACAACGTTTGGAGCGTAATTGTATTGGTAATTCAGATCCAGCGGATTGCAGAAGGTCAGTGGATTGCTATTGATGACGACCTCCGTATTGCCGATCTCCGGTCCCAAACGACTGATTTTTCTCGTCGCATACTGTAGGATCAGCAGCGCATCGTTCGCGGTGACGCCATCCTTTGCGTCCACGTCAGCCGCCACGGCCGCCCTGCTGGTTAAGGTGATTTTTCTGGTGGCCGCCTGCAGGGCCAGCAAGGCGTCGGATGCGGTAACGCCGTCCTTTCCGTCCACATCGCCGTATATTACCGCTACGTCGGTGATGATCAACCCGTCGGAAGCCCGCTGCAGGGCGGTTAGCGCCATACCAACCTCGCTGCGGGATGCGCCTTCGGCCGCCAGGACAGCCTCTGCGTTGTCCATGGCTTCCTGATAGGCTCCCCAGGTTTCATCGGTATAGGTCAGGCTTTCATCGGCTGCGGTATCCACCCATGTTTTCAGCTCCGTTTTAAATGCCTCCTCCGCCACATTGCTGAGATACAGATTCAAGGCCGTCTCCCGCAGCTGTGTGAGCGTGGCGGAGGCATTGTCGTAAGCCGCCTGGGCGGCGGTCAATGCCTTCCGGTAAGCCGCGTCTGCCGCCGCGCTCATTGCCGCTTGCGGCTTGTCGTCGATCTCCGCCTTTAAAAGCTCCCGGGCCGCTGCAACGGTGTCCGGGATCGGGCGACCGTAAACGTCGCGTGTGAGATCTACCAGACAGGCGGAGCGTATTTCCATACGAATGCCGCTGTCCGCCCCGTTCAGGGGAATATCGTTATAATCCGCCACAATCAGGCTGGACAACCGGGTGCTCCCCTGTGCTGTCATTTCCCGGAGCGGCAGGAGAATCGTCGCCCATTCGCCCGCCGCACGAACGGATTCCGGCATTGCCTGAGTAGGCGATGCGGTTTTCAGCCGTTCGTTACCGGAGGAATCGGCCAGCTTGACCCAGCCGTTGCGTACCCATTGCAGGGAACCAGCTCCGGTTACACCATCGGTACGGGTGATCTTCATTTCAAATTGAATCGCCAAATTCTCCGCGGCGTAGCCCTCCATCTTGACTGGTATCGGAGCGTTAATCGTTATCTCTGCCAAGCCCTGTCCGGGAATATCCTTTTCCGCCCTTTCGTCCGGATCCTGAAACCGTCCGATTACAGCATAAGTATCCGTCGGTTTTTCTTCAGCCGCCGCAAACGGGGATACGCCAATACAGGCGATTACCATAGTCGCTACAGAAAACGCGGATATCCATTTTTTCAGGCACATAATTCCATCCTCCTTTTGTAAAATAATTCCAATCTTTATTCACTATACATCTTTTTTTCATTCAATGCAACACCCGATATTGAAACGCACCCGCCGTTTCCGGGTGGAAACGGCGGGTGCGATCGCCATTTTTAGACGGCCGGTTACAGAAATTTTATCCCTCCGGCTGCAATCTTCAGGACAGTCTTATTACCGTAAGCGTGGCGCCGTTGCCGCCCTGCAGCACCGCTGCTCCCGCCAAGCCAAAAAGCTGGAGGGTAAGGGTATCCCCTGCGGTTAGAGTAGCAAAGGTGGTCGCGGCAAACGAACCGACCGATGCGACAGGGGCAAACGTTGAGCCTGCCAACGCGGTCCCATTGCGCAGCACACGGGACGACATCAGTAAAGCGGCTGTCGTCGATACCCGATAAGACACCGAGTAGGTGCCGGTTGCCGGTACCGTAAAAACGGTGCTATTACCGTCCACCGTGAAGCCGTCCAAGACCTGGTTGTTCGGCAGTGGTACGGCGGTGCCGCCCAGAATAACCGCAATAGTGCTGCCGTTCGTATTGGTAGCGTTCATACTGGTGGCCGTTACCGCCGGACCAGTAGGTCCAGTCGGGCCGGTGGCTCCTGTGGCTCCGGCGGTGCCCGCCGCGCCGGTAGGGCCGGTAGGCCCCGTAGCTCCTGCCATGCCGGCAGCTCCCGCTGCACCTGTGGGACCTGTAGGACCCGTAGCACCTGTTGTACCAGTGGTTCCCGTTGCACCGGTGGGTCCGGTGGGGCCGGCTGGAATGGTGAATAACAGCTGAGCTCCGACGGGGGTAAACGTTTCGTCAACGTTTGCCTGGGTACCGGGATCACCCGTTACCGTCCCGGCCACCGTGATAACCGGCGTTACTCCGGACGGGCCGGTGGCTCCCGTAGGCCCGGTAGCGCCCATGGCTCCGGTCGTACCCGCCGCACCGGTAGGTCCAGTCGGGCCGGTAGGGCCGGTTGGACCGGTCGCTCCCGTAGGGCCCGTGGGACCTCCCGCAGGACCTGTGGGGCCGGTAGGGCCGGGAATACCCTGGGGTCCCTGCGGCCCCACACAACAACCGCATGGCCTTGATGGGCAGCACCGGTCATTATCATAACAATTCATAAAATCAACTCCTAAAAAGTTGAGAAGCATGGAAGAACGTTGAACATTGAGGATCCTCAATCAACAGTATATGGACATGCCGTAAAAAAGGTACCCGTAATTGAAACCGGACCGTTTATGCTTTAACAAGACGGTCCAGGTATCTCCCCCTTTTTGATTCGTGCGGCCATATAAACTTAAAAAAACCATCCAATAAAAAAGCCTGCCGTGTTCATACGACAGGCTTTTGCACAGAATGAAAAGTGGGGCCGTTATAACCATACGATCAAAGCCGAACAGCCACGTAAATCGTAAAGGCTATTTGGTTAATACTTCCGCTTTGCAGGCCGACACAAACGTCGGATCACTGTTGTTGTTGCCAACCAATACCAGCATCCCAAATTCATTGCGCAGAACGGTGCCCTGGGCCACCGTCTGCCCTCCGGCATTGATATCCACCCCGGTTGTACCGACCGGCAGATACGAGCGCACCGCGGCTTCGCAGTCCGCTCCGCAGCCTTCCGGCGCCGGCACCGGTGCGGGCAGATAGGTGATGGCATTGTTGTACATGGCGCTGACGATCCTTACAGCGACAATGCGGCAGATGGAAAGCGCTTCCTGCGGTACTCCCTGGTTATTGGTGAGCTGCAGCAGGCCATAATCCGGCGCCGGGATCAGGGAGCCCAAACGGCCGCTGGCATTGTTGCCGCTTTCCATAGCCACAATGACATTATCCGTGGGATACAACGTAATTAACTGCTGCAATACGTTGATCATTTGCTGGACACAGGCACAATCCACACCGTTACCGCCGGGACCGGTTGGGCCCGTGGCTCCGATTGGACCAGTAGGACCGGTGGGACCGGTGGCTCCTGTGGCTCCGGTTGGACCAGTGGGGCCGGTGGGACCGGTCGGACCACCATCGGATCCGGCAGGGCCAGTGGGACCCGTCGGCCCTGTCGGGCCGGACGGGCCGGGGATTCCGGTGGGACCGGTGGGGCCGGTTGGCCCCGCAGGTCCCGTCGGGCCGGTGCAGCAGCACGGACGCGACGGGCAATTACACGAACAGCGGCAGGACCGGTCATATACCGGACCGCGTTCGTCATCAAAATAACTCATGAACAAACCTCCCGTTAAATCAAGAGATAACGGACCTCACTCTGTCCAGTATATGACAGCTCCTCCGGTTTGTCCTATGCCTGCCATCGGCCCCATTGATTCAGTACTGGTTTGCCTGCGCCTATGGTTTAAGAGATTTCATCATTATCCAATGCCGCGCCTTTCTTTTTGCGAAGCATGAGAAGAAATATGACCATGATCAGCGGAAAAACCGTTCCCAGCAGCACCCCGAATTTGAGTCCGCTGAGACCGGCGACCGCCTGCTTCTCCGCCGCGTCGGACATCATTCCGGCCATCCAGGGTCCAAACGAACAGCCCAGGTCGCCAGAGGTTGCCAGCAGGGCGAACATGGCGGTGCCCCCCCGCTTAAAATGTGAGGAAGACAGGCTGTATACGCCCGGCCACATCAGGCTCACCGACAGTCCGCACAGACCGCATCCGATCAGTGACAGCAGCGGCACCGGCGCCAGGGCTGTCAGCAGGTAGGCGAAAATGCAGAGTACGGCGCATACCGACAGCGCCGACTGTATATGTAACCGGCTGCCGTACAGCCCATATATAACCCGTCCCAGCCCCATCAGGACAGCGAACAGGCAGGGGCCCAGCAAATCGCCCATTACTTTGGATACCCCCAGGCTTTTTTCCGCAAACAACGACGCCCACTGGCTCATAGTCAATTCGCTGGCCCCGGCACAGGCCATCAGTATCAACGCGATGAGAAACACTTTTGAAGAAAACAGGCTTTTTACGGACAGCCCTTTTTCCTCCGGCAAAGGCGGTATCAGCGGCACCGTTAAAAAATTGACGGCATTCAGTAAGGGTATTACCGCCCAGATAAAGGGAAGCAGGTTCCAGTGGACGGTGCCTACCGCTTTCAGGGCCAGTGTGGAAATAAGGACGACCGCAACCTGGCCCCAACAGTAGAAAGAATGTAGTAGGCTCATAGCCGACGCCTTTTCGTCTCCCGGCAGGCTTTCCACTGTTGGGCTGACCAATACCTCGATCAGCCCGCCGCCAATGGCGTATACGACGGTGGCAATCAGCAGTCCGGCAAAGGGAGAGGCCATCCGCCCCGGCAGAAATCCCAGCAGAATAAACCCAACGCCGCACAGTACGTGAGCGGCACACAGGGACACTCGGTGTCCGATCCGATCCACCAGTTTGACTGAAACCACGTCGATGATCAGCTGCGTTATGAAGTTTACCAATACCAGAGTGCTGATCATAGAATATGTAATATGGAATTCGCTTTGAAAAACAATGAACAGCAGCGGCGCCAAATTGTTAACAATGGCCTGGGCAAAATATCCGATGTAACAGGCGTATCGTGTACCGCGGTAGGTGCGGTTTTTCATAGTTCCACGCTCCCAGCTCATACTTGCGCGTTTCCGCCGTCTTAGGAAACGCAGCCTAATCCAGCATATGATCCGCCGGGAATATGTGACCGTACTTTTTTGCCCTCCCTTTTTCATAAAACGGAACAGGTGGGGGCCTGTTATACTTTTTATATGGTTTTTCAGGTGTCCTGCCTATGGATATCGCGGCGCCGTATGTTCAAATGCTTGTCACTGCCGGATTACCGTCTCATATACTGGAATGATGCAAGTCCGGTTAAACTTGCCGTTTATCGGTCCGGCCCATCAACTTTATGGAAAGGAGATATTGCTTTGGATAATTGTAAATGCAGCAAACCGTGTGGTACGCCGGTGTCGCCGTGCTTTCAGGATCAGCCGCAGGTAGTCGGCATGGCGTATGTGCCGTGGCAGCATCTAAATACCGTTTATGAGGCGGAAAAAGGCTTTGCGCGAGGCACCATTTTTCCAGAACTGGATAAGCCCTGGCTGGTAGGAGGAGGTAGCTGCCGTGGATAATCAATGCCGTATGCGCCGTATGATCGATGCTAAAGAGTTCACTTTAGTTGAGTTAGGCCTGTATCTGGATACCCATCCCAACGATGCCAGCGCCCTCAAAATGCGCTCGCAGGTTCAGAAGGAAGCGGAAGACCTGCGAAAAGAGTATGAAGCGTGTTTTGGCCCCCTGATCGTCACCCAGAACGACGTCAAGGGAAATTGCAGCTGCTGGTGCTGGGTTGACAATCCCTGGCCGTGGGATTATAAGAAGGAGGCTTAACTTATGTGGCAATATGATAAAAAACTCGAGTACCCCGTCAATATTAAAAACTGCAATCCGAAATATGCACAGATTATCATCAGTCAGTATGGCGGACTATACTGTAAAAAGATATAATATTATAACGCTTAACGGCACGTTTGGTAATCTATTCGGTGCAAACTATATGTTTGTACAAACAAAAAAGGGGCCGCCGACACAATATCGGCAGCCCCTCCATTTCTGTTATTCAATCACAATCTGCAAACGATCCATCGTTTTTCCGAACGCACCGGCGTAGCCGTCCTGGCCGCCGGTTTTTTCGTCGTCATACTGCCATGGCCAGTAGCCGCCCTTGAGCGGCGATACCCGGTATTTCGCTTTACGGATGGTCTTGCCCTTCGGCGTAAAATAGTATATCTCCACGGCGTCGATCTCTTTGCCATTGCCGGCATACCCGTTCACCGCGTCCTTGATATTGCAGCCGGTCACATACGGCAGCCAGCCGGAGCCTTTCACATGCACCCGGTATTTCACCGTCCCGTCGGTTACCTTCACCGCCACATCCGTGACCGGTACGCCTGCGATCCCCGCAAAGTCGGTGAGATTCTTCACCTCCGGCAGCCACTTGCCCCCACAGCGCACCCGGTAGACCACGTCCGGGGCCTTATCTTTAGCAGATTGCGGGGACGGCTTCGGTTTGCTCTCTGGCTTGGATACGGGCTTGTCCTCAGGCGAACAATCGGGCTTGTTCGCCATGTAGTCCACGTAACAGACGTTGCAGTCCACGTTCCCGGCGATACCGGCCACCTTGCCGGCGGACGTGTATTGCCACATCTCATACTCCCCGGCGTAGGTACAGGTATCGTTATACTGCGCCACCCATTTCGGCCACCGCGAGAACCGCGCGTCGCTCAGCTTGTTCGTGAACCAGTGCTTGCTGGCGTAGATGCCGACCGCATAGCCCGCCGCGATAACCGATTCGCAAAACGCTTCGGCGATGTCCCCGATCCGGTTGGCAGATTGTTTCCCGGTCGTTGCCTCATCCTCCAGGTCGTAATACACCGGGTAGGTCAGTTTACGGCCTTTCAGCAGCCGGATGACGTGGGCGGCTTCACTCTTAGCCTCGGCCACCGTCTGTGCGTAGCTGTACAGGTAGACGCCGTAGGGGATGCCCAGCCGCTCGCATTCGTCCGCGTTGCGGGCATATTGCGCGTCGTCCTGCTCCGCTGTATCGTTGCCGAACCCGCAGCGCAGGATGGCGTAATCCACCCCGGAGGCTTTCACCTTATCCCAGTCGACGCATCCTTGTGAATACGATACGTCGATACCCCTGGCTTTCACCGTCTTTGACAAGGTTTACTCCTCCTTTCGGCCCTGTTTTACAATCTGATTCACATACACGCCGGCTCCTGTAATCAATACCCCCTGGGTAATCGCCGTAAACAGGGCCACCGCGATATCCTGCCAGCCCGCAAACACGCCGGTCGCCAGCAGATACAGACTGCATAGCACCACCGACACGATTCCCAGCACGGCGGGAATCCATTTGTCCGGCATAGCGCTCTTTTTCAGTCCCATGCCGATCAGGTAGAGCACCGGAATCAGCACCAGCAGCTCGGGTTTGATGTATTCCTGAAAATCCATATGTTTGTCCTCCTTTACATTAAGGTCAGCACGGCCGCCACCCCGGCCGATATCATTCCTCCGGCCAAGGCGGCGATGATCGCCGTTATAATTTGGTTCAGCCTCGCCTTGGGCTGATCCTCAATGGTTTCCACCTTCTGTTTAAGCTCCGTCACGTTGGCGTTTGTGTGCTTAATTTCGGTGGTCAGGGTTACCAGCGTTTCGCTCATGGTGCGGATTTCTCCCTGCATTTCCCGCAGGTCGTTCACCTGGTGCTGGAGGGATTTCAGGTATTGGTCATGCCGCTCAAGCAGCACGTCAATCTCTGTCTCACTCATCCCGTCTTACCACCCCTTCTCCCACCACCTTAACCGTGGCGGTTATGGTATACGGCAACTTCTCAACCGGCGTATCCCTCCAGAGGCGGCTATATTTCGCAAAGGTAGGAAGCGCAGGGAGTACTATGGTTTCCACGATAGGCTGATCCAGCAGGTAATACACTGTTACCGGAGTCCCAGCGGCGTACTGTGCAGCGAGATATGCCTTGAATTTTTGCAACTTTACCGTGTCGGTATCACTGTCCGACCAATCAGGAAAGCAGGATATGGATAACCGCAAAAACTGGTACATATTGATGTTGTAAATAAAGGCATTATCCCATTGGGCAATACTCTCAAGGGAACCGACCTTTCCGTGTGAAAAATATCCGTATTTTGATTCTGTCTTAGCATCTGGCATGGAAACTAGAACACAAAAGGATGAAGCCGAGGTATTATCGGAACGCGTAAGGTTTTCCGTTCCGTCGAACACCTTTACGCCCACCCGCCGGGTAAGCGTATCCTCTTTCAGCGTGTCTGCCACCCAATAGTGCGCCATCCCATCCTCGTCGGTGGTTGTGTGATTATAAGGATAAGATGCATCCACTTCGATGGCGTAGAGGGCAGGCGGTTCGACCGCCCCAGCCTGTCCTTCCCGCTGCCCTTCGCTGCGAATCACGCCGCCCGCCGGCAGTACCGGTGAGGGCTTTTCCGGTGAGGGAACGCCCTCCTGTCTGGACATGCCTGTCAACCATAACATTGCCGTATCGTTGTAGGTGCCGGTGATCTCCGCGTCTCCGCTCACCGCTGTTTCATTCCATCCGGCCAGCATGGTTTCGCCTTTATACAGCGCGGCGGGATGATGATCGCCTTTATACAGCACAGTAGGGGTGTCGCCTTTGTAAATAGCCATAAGCGTTCCCCCTTATCCGACCAGATACAGGGTATCCGGGTCTTTGACGTCCAGCGCCTCATACTCCGCCGCCGTCAGGCTCACCATGCGCGGTACTTTCGCATCAATTTCGGATTTGGTGTAGTAATCGTCCTTGTGAGCGTATGTTTGCTGTATCCGTTTGTCATCCTGATACAATACGGTAAAATACGGATCGTTTTCCAGGCTGTTCAATCGCATTGTAGGTGATCGGACGATCACCGTGACGTGAAAATCGGGATGAATATAGCTCGTGGACATATGGATATTAAATGCCGATGAGCAATTCCCCGTCACTGTACGCGGCAGAATATAGACGGACTGAACACCGCTCATGGCGTCACCATCTATACTCGGGGCAAAAGCATCCGGCGCAACGGCGGTTACCTTGTATAGTTTACCATCGCATTTGACATATTCCGGCACGGTTTGTCCACCCATTGTGTATCCTGTCCCGCCGAAACCATCTGGGGCACCAAGGGACAAAGTTCCGTCCTCTAACATGAAATATCGTCCGGATGACGCTTCGATGTATTGTCTTTCTACGCCATTATACCTGTCTATAGTAAATTTTCCGTCATGTACGGTGACACCGGCTATATCGGCAATAGCGGCGTCCGCTTCCATTTTGGTATAATACCCGCTTAAATCCATAGCGGTACTGCCGATCTGCTCCCAGGCCTCATTGATAAACATATACTCATCGTATACATTATCCTCCTGCGGCAGGGAAGATTTCACCATATAAATGGTGTTTGGCTCAATATCCGTCTGGATGGAGGAGTCCACGATACGCAAATCCGACACGGTGATCGTGTAAGAGGCGGAACTGTCGTTGGCGTAGGTAAAGACAGTAACTTCATTAATACGGCCCCACGCTGGCGATGACTGGCTGGCAAAGGATGAAAGTTTTGCGGTAATTAGATTTTCTCCATCATGCCATTTCTGATTGTTCAGAGAATACGATACCTTGTTGCCGTCGTCGTTTTCATTTCTTAAACGAATTTCCCCATTGCGATAGGACCCGGGCTGCCCATCCAAGCGATTCAGCGTCACGGTCATTTGTATTTGTTTGGAACTGGTTACAGGGGTCAGATCCACCATGGACTTCAGTTTGAACCAGTTGGTAGACACGAGGTCTTGACCAGCGATACTGCGGCTCGTAAATGGTTCCGTCCGTCCGCCGATGACCGTGCCGTTGATCGGCGGCAGGAAATCGACGATCTCCCGTTTGATCGCGGCGGACAGCGCTTCCTTGACATCCGTTCCCAGCTTAGGCATCGTTACAGCACCGTCCACGATTTTTTCCGTCGTAACGGATTCGTTAGAAAGGTATCCCAACAGTTCCCACTTATTTTGTGCCCAAATATATTCCTGGCAGCCATCTCCACCGCTGTCTCTGGATGGCATAATCAGCAGTCGGTTTTCAAGCGATTCGGTAATGCGAACGTTTTTAAAATACAAGTTAGAATTCATACCAGTTAAAAGATAATCGGTCACCATAAAACGCAAGCATCCAATTTCACCGATGTCAGGGTTACCCTCACGTTCTAGTTTAGATAAATCCAATCTGATATTTGAAGCTCTACCGTTTTCCACGTAAAAGCGTCCAGAAAGCGTGTGAGTTTTTTGAGATCCATTATCAAGTGATGAAAAGCATTCTATCTCTACTTCACCGTGTATCTTATCAATACTGTTATAACCGTCGTTATCATCGTAATCCAAATCAAACAGCAGCACGAGATCGTCAAACCGTGTGCCGCTTAAGGTTAGAGGACCTTGTTGTGCGTACTTCCATTCCGACCATTCCATTTCCGCTCCGGGAACACCAAAGGACACGGTTTTCCAGTCCCCCAGAATTGCCCATGCATCAGCCGGCAATGAATTTATGACTTTGGTAGATAATGCTTTATGGATTTGTGTGGTTACATCGTTGCCCAGCTTGGGCATCGTTACCGCGCCGTCGGCCAGCTTTTCTGCCGTTATCGATCCGTCCCCCAGCTTATCGGAAGTTACCGAGCTATTGATAATTTGTGTGTCGCCAATTCGTAAATCCGGAATGGTTAAATCTCCGTATAGTTTTCCGACAGAGCAGTCAATTGTCATAGATGTATCGGGGTTGTTTTCGCCGGGCAGCAGGTTCATGTATATCTTTGCGCCATTTTGAGGTACATGAAAAAGCAATCCCTCGTTATACGTAATATCATCAGTGGTAACCTGGGTTAGCTTTGCCACAGATAAAGTCTGAAGTATACTGCCCTGGTTATCTAAAATAATCAATTGTACCAAAGATTTATCACTTATTTTTTGGTTCTCAAAGAGCAAATAATCACAGCCTCCCAAAACGGAGATTGATGAAGAAGAACCCATTGTAAAATAAAAGTTGCCAACAGAGCCGGATACATGCCATATGGCTCTCTGCACAAAACTGGTTTTATCTGGAGTAATGGCATAATCCTCTATGTCTGTGGTTTTAACGGGAAAATGGGAAGCCGCCTGATCTGCTGCGGATTTTGCCCTGTCCGCTTGTGCCTGCGCCTCTTCTACGCTGGCCTTAATCTCATCGTCTACCCGGTAATGGTCTTCATTAAGTTCGGCCTGGTCGCCGTAGGGGCTTTTCTCAATCGTAAGCCGTCCTACTGCCGTTTTGGCTACGAGTGTGTCATTGTCCGTGCGCCCTACCACCTGAAACAGCAGCGTTCCCGCGCAGGTGAGCTGCTGGATCAACTCAATGGAAACCGTATCCTTACTCCAATTGCCTTTAGCAATAACGGTTTCCCCATGACTGGTTTGGAAGTCAAAAGTGATATAGGAAATGTCGGACGAGGTAAAGGCCGCTGGCAGCTTAACCTCTAGTTCTGTCGCATTGTGTTCGTGTTCATAGCCGCCGAATTGGTAAGGCGGCGCCTGTTGTTCCTTAGAAAAATCAAAAAATACTGTTCGAATCAATATATTCACCACCTGTTTTATTTGTCGGACGGTTTTTTAATAGCCGTCCAATGGTTGTGTGTACGAACGCCGGCCGTTTTAGAGCCGTTTGGCCGGCCGGTTGCGGTGATAGGCGCGGTATACGGTTTCGCGGCCCAAAACCCCCGCCGGAGTTTCCGGGACGACGCAGGCGATCGTCTCGAGCGGGCCGGTCCCGAACAGACGGCTGCCCGACAGCAGCCGGTCGGCCGCTGTCGAAAGGGCGTCCCGGCGGTTCCCGTTATATCCGGGAAATCGATCGGGATCAAGCGCCATCGCCTCTTTTAGGACATAGGCGCCGATCTTCAGCTGCCATTCGTCCATGGTCGCGTTTTCGTGGGATACCAGCTCCGCTTCAACGGTAACCATCGCGTCCACCGCCGGCATTTCTCCCCCAGCCAGGGGATTATATCCCCAGATACGGGTGCCCGCCAAAGCCCGTGCATCGCTGCTGTCCATGGACAGCGACGGATTGTCAAGCAGCAGGCCGGCCATCTCCTGTGAGTTGGCGAGTATGGAGACTGCCAGGCCGGTATAATCGATGAGAGGGAGCAGGGGACAATTTGTCATGTAACATCACCTCCTTTTAAGTCAGTGGCTTCCATCCGCCGCCGCAGCGGCTGGGATGGAGTAAATGCAATGGTCAAAGTTTCCGGCATGGTTCCCATCCGGCCTGTGAGCGGATGCCGATAGGCTTTGGAACGGCGGCGCTGCTGCCGGAAAACGCCAAGTTCGTGAAGGGTTACGCGAGAAGATTCGGCCATCCCCTTGGCTAACTCCTGTAATACCGTGTTTACCCAGGGGGCGGCCTTGGCCAGTGAAACTTCCTGTGACCGGGCCACGCCGGCAATCAATTCGGTTTTGTTCAATGCTGCCTCCTTGTCATTTAAAAGGGGTGGCCGTGCGGCGATGCTCATCAATGAGCTTCAGCACCTCGCGGCTCGCCTCCGCATAGTATGTTTTTTTGCGGGCGGGTCCCTGCCGGCCCGTTACGGAAATCCATGCGCTGGGCGCGTGCTGATGTAACAGGGCGGCTTCCTCACGACTGATCTGAATCAATCCATACACTCCTTTTGCATAATGCAACAAATTGGATAATAGAAATGGCTCGTAAAAACAATTATGTGGCCGAAAACATCTTTTTGGGAAACACGTTGTTGAATACGCTTTGCATGTCAAATTTCTCATAAGCATTGCCAAACGTCAAATGCAGGGACTTGTCGGCATAATTCACGTCGAACGCGGTCAAATAAAGGGTTTCAAACACACGGTCGTCGGTCTCCACCGAAATGGAGCAGCCGGTCAGGAGCTGTGTCGCATACCGCTCAAAATGCTTTGAAAACAGAAAGCTCGCCACGTCCACGTCAAATTTTACCGATGGCTTGCAGGCGGTGTCCAAATACTGTTTGGCCCGCTGCATCATCGCCCGGTACTGCGGAAGCCTCTCCTCATACTCCATTTCGTCGGTAAGAGCGATATACTCGTCCTGATACTCGCCGACATAAATAAAGTGACTCAGCTCGTCCAATAAGTCGCGGGTAAATATGGTCCCGGCCTCATCTTCTGCCTCTGTTGATAAGGACACGCTTTTTTGTCTATCAATCAGTGTGTTGGGGGGCAAGGGGCGATTGTTTTTAACTATATTTTTTTTGCAATTTTCAATTTTAGCTGTTACAGTGTTGATATACTCGTTAATACTGATCCCGTCCAAAGGACCCTCGCCTTGCTGTTGCAGCTTGTCATTCGCTGCCTTTATCATGGCGTTCAATGTTACGCCATCGTCGTCAATATTCATTCCAACCAGGGTTTCAAGCTGCTCATACAAGCGGTCATATATATCTTTGACAATCGTCCACTTTTCTTTTTCATGTTGCGCTTTGTAGTAGGCGACCATTTCTTCGTTGTACGCTTTCTGTATCGTTTCCTGGTCTTCCATAAGTGTATTAAACTTCTTTCGCCAGCGGTGGACAGCAACGCAAAGCTCAGGAGACATCCAGGAATAATACGGTTCAAAATTGTAGATAACATTTTCCCCTGTGGGATTGACCGCGCGGATGCCCCAATCGTCCCCGCCGGTCACATAGACCGCAGTATACAGGTTGTCGGCGGTTGCCTCTACTGAAATGGTGTTTTCCAGGCATTCCGCACCAAGATGGATATCGGTGCGGTTGGTTTCCCGATACAGCGCGGGGTCCCGAAAATGAATCAGACGTCTGTCGGGGTCAAACAGTACCAGGCAGTTAAAGGCATTTTGAATGGTATCGGTTAAAAAGTCATAAATCGACATATCCTCGCCAATCTCCAGGTTGCGTATTACAGGCTGTTGTTTATTGCCGCTTTCATAGAGAAGTTGGGAATCAATCGTGCCAATCTCCCAATTCTTTAATCCGGGCAGCAGCAAGTTCAGCACCCCTTCATAGGCGGAGCTAGCGCTCTCGGTGGCATCCTTTTCCGGGACAAACAGACGCATAACGCCGTCTGTGATAAACGGCAGCGGCGTCTGCTGCAGTTCGACTTCGCAGGACGTTGCCTGTACGGTATACGTCCATACATTGTCCTCGCGGGCACGGGTTACGGACTGAATCTGGAAAAATCCAAAACCGCTGGCATAGATATATCGTTTGGGCGCCAGCTGTTTGGAAATATCATAGGGAGGCCGTCCATTTCCGGCGGGTCTGCTGGTGGAAAACGTCAGTTCCGAGGGAGCGTTGAAATTAAAGGTAACGCTGAGATCCTGTACATAGGGAATGCGTCCAATGCTGGAACTGAGCAGAGATTGCCCTTCGTCATTGAATACCGCTTTGCTGCCCGGATTACAGAGCGTCAGGGCGGGAGTCTCCAGCCGATCAAATTTGTCGTACTGAACAATCACAGTATCCACCTCTCATTGTTCCATGAAAAGGATACGGATTGAAAAGGTCGCTGCTTTACCAGCGGAGATTGATTATTGTCCACTATATAAATATCGAATTTATTCTCCCCCGGTATCAGGCGTGGAAAGGCCTGGTCCGCCACTTTTCCATAGTAGTTCATAATTTGATTGTTATGCTCGTTTAAAATGGTTCCGGCTTTGCAGTCTATGGTCAGGGAGTCCTCGGAAAACACATTGGAAATCTTGGTCACCTCGCCGGTTGTCGTATTTTCCAAATACACATCTTTACCATAGCTGCGGTAAAAGGGTTTGGTTTGCCCAAGGGTGACAGTCTGACCGTTCACCGTGACCGTGGGTTTCACTTTCCCCGTTACATATTGCATCAGCAGCAGAGCGTCGGCTGCTGTTACTTCATCTTTCTTATATATAGTGGCCAACGCCAGCTGTTCTTCGTCCAGAATAATTTTTTTGGTGGACGCCTGCAGGGCCATTAAAGCGTCCCATATGTCAACGGAGCCGTCGCGGTTGATATCCCCCAGACAATAAGCACTTTGTTTGGACGTCCCCATGGCGGCTACTTCTTTGATCTTGATGGTAATGGTAGGATACACATACGCGGGCGCATCCGTATCGATCTGCAAGGTTATGGGTTCTATGGGTTCGTTTTGCAAGTTAGTCTGCTTATCGTCCTTAAAATCTGTAAATTCTTTTGTGATTTCTTCCTGCACCGCCATGGGGGTGGCGCATTCGCAGGTACAGCGCCAGCCGTGCAGGCCGTCGGCGTATTCGATCCGCTGGGGATTGCTGAAAACACACTCGAGATAGGTGCGCTTGATTTTGCCGTCGATGCGTTCCATGCTGTCGTCCGCGTCGCGGGCCACATACAGCTTCTGGTAATCGGATTGGTGGAACAGCCAGCGGGCGATGTCCCGCGCCTCCCGGCGGGACAGGGGTTCCTCCCGGATAAATTCCAGGTCAAAGGTCAGCGGTTCATCCGAAACGGACAGGCCGCCCATGTGGCGCCGCCGTCCGTCCGCATCCCGAATGGTGGCGTAGGATACGTCGGCCGCCATGGCTCGGATGGCTTCGGTCTCCATCTCGGCGATAATCAGGTCCCCATAGCGGGAGGAAGGATGACCGCCATATTCAAACCGGTTTCCGCTTAAATTCATAGGGTTCACCTCCTGTGAGAATGAAAACGGGCGGCGCAGCGGAAAACCGCCCGCCCGTCGTTGACAATATGGTACCGGGTGTGGTACCATAATCTTACAATTTACTTTAGCTTTTGGAATTGCCGCAAAATTTGATAGGTCATGTCTTTTTGCGCCGCCTTGATTTGGGCGATCGTGCGTTTGTTAGCGTCGCCATTGATGACAATGTCTCCAGTGTGGATGGCGACCGGAGCCTGACCGGCCATGGCGGCCGCCGTCAGGGGAGAGAGCGCGTTTGCGCCCCGCCGCAGCAGACCGGCCAGCCGTTCCCCGATCAGCGACGCGCCTCCGCTGCCGGTCAGCCGTTTCAGAAACCGGCTTTCGGCGCGGGTGAATACGATATCGCCGTCGTTCAAAAACTGGTACTTGCCCGCGGACGGGTTGCTCAGTTTGACCTCATAGCCCTGTTCGTCCACCAGCGCCAGCCCGCTGGGCGCCCCGGCAGTACCGCCCGCAAAACTGCGTTTGGTGTTTTTAATCTGCCCCTGCAAATAGGACATCGCGCCGCCGAAGGTTCCGTTGCCAAAGGCTTTGTTGATGGCGGCGACGTTGCTGAACAGCTCGTCGATATCGGCGTCTTTGCCGGTGCCGTTTTGGCGGTTCCAGTCCCGCATTTCCTTGTAGAGCGCCGATTGTTTGCTGAAATTTTTGATCTGCTTCAGTTCGTTCAGCGCATCCTGCTGGATTTTATACTGATTCTCGAGATATTGGTCGATTTTCTCAATATCCTTGTTGATCCGCTCTTCGTCCTTTTCATATTGCAGATCAATCGCTTTTTCCGCCTCGTCCAGCGCGCGCTCATTTTCAAAATCGCGCAGCTCTTCGCGGGCGTCGGCAAGCTCCTGCTGCTTTTCCGCCAGCAGCTTGCGGTCCCGCGCGCTGGTGCTGCGGCTCAACGCCTGGATTTCCAGCTCCAGCTCGGTGACAGTCTTGCGCTTTTCGGCCTGTTCCTTCTCGTACTGGTCCTCATCGGCCTGGTCGCGTAACATCTGCTTCTGTTTGTCATAAAATTCTTTTAAATTGTTCAGCTTGTCCTGTAGGACTTTTTTCTCAGCTTCCTTTTCGGACTTGATTTTCTCGACCTGCTTATCCACCAGCGCATTTAATTGGTCGTACGCCTCCTGGTAAAGCGACATCCGGCCCTGCATAATTTCGTCCAGGGTCTGCTGGTAATCCTCCGCAAAATCCTTTTTGTTTTTGTAGTAGCGATTATTGAGGTTCTCCAGCTTTTGCAGGTAATTAAATTCGCTGAGCTTACCGAGGTCGCGCTGGCGCTGCAGCTCCTTTTGCTCTTTCGCAAAATTGTCGCGGGTAAGCTGCAGCCGACCGCTGCGGATGCGTTCCAGATTGCTCTGGTATTCGCTTGCAAAGTCGGCGCTGTTTCTGTAGTAGCGGTTGTTCAGCCGCTCCAGCTCGTCCAGGTATTGCTTCTCGGATAGCTTGCCCATGTTGTGCCGGTGTTCGAGGTTGCTGAATTGTTTGGCAATCCTCTCTTTATACGCGGCTTCGGCCGCCTCCTGTTCACGCTTGGCCGCCTCCTGCGCACGCTGGGCGGCCGCCTCCCGCTGGTTGGCTGTAATAGAATTTAACAGCGTCTGGGCATTGTTGTAATTGGTTTGAGAGTTGTTAATGTCCGTTATAGCGCTGTTAACAGCCTTATACGATTCATCCTTTTTAAGTTCTTCCTTTGATAAACTCGCTTCCATCAACGCCTTTTTTGCTTTCAGCTGCTCAAGAATAGACTTGGTATTTTTATCGTGAGCGGCTTTTTCCGCATCCTGAGTATTCAAAACGGCTGCGGCGGCATTCATAGCTTTCTGAAGGGAGATTTCGTAGTTTTTCAGCAAAGCCGAATTGAGCAGCTCCACTGAATCACCGGCGATTGTAAAACCGTCCGCCGTTTTGGTGAACTGGTTTTCTGTCAAAAGTCCGGCATTAATCAATGACATCATGGTATCTAGGGATACCCTGCCGGAGTCAGCCATTTCCTGCTGGGCCTGGGCAGCTAAAGAAGCGTTGGATTTTATGCCGTCATAAATTTGGGGCAACGATTGCAGTGTTATAGGATTTAGCCGCATTTTTGCTCCAATAAAGCTTTGATTCAAAAAGTTAAATATAGCTTCTTCGCCGTCTTTTTGGTGCGTACTCATCCAGCTTTTAAGTCCACTTAAAAACTCTTCATTAAAAAAGATGTCAAGGTCCGCAGAATTTTGCGCGTTTACAAAATTCTGCGCCATTTTATGAGAAATACCGCTTTCAGCAAGTTTTTTCATGGCCAATTGGCCTTCGGTAAGTTGCTTTCCGGTTGTATCCGTTTGAAGATCAAATATCACGGAAATCCGTTTGCGTGTATCCGGCGCTAATCCACTGAGCCATTTACGCATCTCGCTGATCTCTTTATGGTATTCCCCTGTAGTAATTTCATTGTTATTGTAACGGGCTTTTGCATCCAGAGCCTGTTGAATTATTCTGTCGGCGCCGTTGACGGTAACATCAGAAACAATTTGAGAAAGAGCGGTGTATAAGCCGACTTCGTCATCCTGGTATTTGGCGAAGAAAGAACTGTCCAAACTGCCAATGATTTGATCAATTACTTGTTTATGCTGATCAGAAGCATGAATGTAATTGGTATCGGATTGGAGGTAGGCTTCGGCCAATGGTTTTACTTTGGCCGTAATGCCATCAATTTTAGATGTAGTTACTTGGTAGTAGTTTACCAAATCATCTAAATGATTTTTAACAGCCTGTGTTAAATCCTTCCCATTGCCATATTCGGTTGGCGCAACCTTTGCCCCTTTCAAAGCATCACGAATAATGGAAGCATTAGACTTGCTATATCTGGTTACGTATTCGCTTAATGCCTTGGGATCGTCTTTAACGGAAACCAACTTTTTTAAAAACGAATCTTCTTGAGAATTTTTCCAGTCGGAAAGACCATCTTCGTCCAAATCGTTTTCATAGGTTTTCATAATATCCGAACCGTTGGCCAGCAATTCATAGGCTGCGGTCAGTTTTTTATCTTTGTAGGCTTTATTGAGCGCTTCCACATTGTCTTTGCAGCTTAAAATGGCGTTGCCTTCATCCGTCCAGCCTTGCACCAATTCAGGAAACATGTCGGCGATCTCGTTGGAAATTTTATTGTAACGCTCAAATTCCTCGGCGCTCAGCCCAATGTTTTCTCCAAAATCGTTCACGCCGCTGGAAAGGCGCTCATAGTCGGATGCCACATCACCTATTGCTTTTTGATTTTCCCGCAGTTGGCCCTGCAAATCGTTATACGTATTCAGGGCATCTTCGGCACTTTCACGGGCGCGGTCATCGGCTGAGGCTAGATAGCTGAGTCCTTCAATAAGCAGGTTAATTACCAGCATAATACCTATGCTGGACAGGGCACGCAAGGCGGTTCCCATGACGTTTATACCAACAGCTGCCGCAGTCCCGGCGCCTTGTACGGCATAAAGAGAAGTGCTGTAGCCTTCCACCGTAGCCTTCCCCCCCTGCAGGGACATGAGATAGGTTGCTAAAGCTTGCCGCTGTCCGCTGACAGATTGAATGAATTCCTGCCCAATTTCGACGCCGCCGTCAATAGCTGCGTTATAGGCTTGAATGGAGCTAATGTCGCTGGCATCAATAGGATTATTTATACTGGTAGACGGATTTGATATCAATCGAAGCTCAAAGCACTGGTCGGGTGCTGTTGGCTTAATTAGAAAGGGGGATAAAAATGGGATTTACCTATTATTACAGCGAGTGCCATAAATGCGGGCAATTGACAAGATACACCGATCCAAATGAAATGGGACGCATATGCCGCTACTGCGGAGGGAATTTGGTAGACAGCGGCAAGGTATTGACGGAGGAAGAACGCATAGCAGAAGAAAAGACTTGGAGAAAAGCCAGGGAAGAGGAAATATACAACGAATACATAAAAGGAAATGAGGAACGGGAAAAGGAATACGCCTATCGGTTGGAAGTGCAGCAACGGGAACTCGCGCGTATGATAAGTCAGGTGCAGCAGCAATACGCCAACCGCCCCCACTGCCCGCGTTGCGGGTCGACGAATTTGAGAGAAACCAGCGATCCGTTGCCTGCGGGAGATGTCTGGATATATGAAAACTATTATCTTTGCTATAACTGTGGCTTTAAATGGAGAAGATAATTATACAGTAAATTTAAGCAGGCCGCCGCGCTCAAGCGATCGTGCTAAATAGATTGATGGGAATCCCCACAAGTTAGCATTAGAAAGGGAAGATAAAAATGGGATTTACCTATTATTACAGCGAGTGCCATAAATGCGGGCAGTTGACAAGATATACCGATCCAAATGAAATGGGACGCATATGCCGCTACTGCGGAGGGAATTTGGTAG
>URYP01000030.1 GCA_900552115.1 uncultured Oscillospiraceae bacterium
GTTTCCCGACCTACGCCCTTAGCAGGGGCGCCTCGTCACCAACTTGAGTACTTCTCCATGTCTTTACGAAACCGCTGTGTTGAGGACAGCCGTTCCGGTATATACTTGTAATAAAAGGGGCTGAAAAAGAAGAGTGGCGGAGAGGAAGGGATTCGAACCCTTGGCTCTGACGAGTCACTGGTTTTCAAGACCAGCTCCTTAAACCGCTCGGACACCTCTCCGTTCAGCGACGTTATTTATAATACCATCGAATCTTTTTGATGTCAACACTTCCTTTGGTAATTTTCGCGGTTTTTGTGTCACAATGAAGAATCCGGTGCATAAAATAAGGGTGAAGTGAAGCGATTCACTACCAATTTAACAGGGGGATTTCATCATGCCTGAGAACAAACATACACAAGCTGGCTGCAAAGAAGCTGTATGCGTCGACGCGGGGAGAGTTTTCGATTCCTGCTGCGAAGAAGACTGTTCTATTTAGATATAAAAGTAGGACAGCCCGCCAGTTAACTGGCGGGCCCTTATTCTTTTTCCACGCACTCCTGTGGAACTTTATCCTCCCGCAAGCCCTTGAATACCGGCTGCCACATGCCGCCGTTTGGGGTGCGGTGCATAAAGGATACGACGCACACGAGCGTCGGGGCCAACCAGCGGGCGTCCTCGTTTCCGTGCCCCGTCGGTATCTCCCCTTCGATTGGCGGGCGCATGGCGCGCGGCTGGGCTTTGATCTTCGCAAACGATGCGCCGCCCACCCCCAGGGTAACGTGGCCCTTGTACACCAGCTTCTCGTCCCTGTACTGGCCCAGCACGAGGCTGGTCATGTTATTCTCCTTCGGTATCCAGCCGCACACCACAAAATCGTCATCCATGAGGTTTTTCATCTTCAGCCACGTTTTGGTGCGCTTGCCGGGAAAGTACAGGCTGGTCTTTTCCTTGGCGACGATCCCTTCCAGCCCCTGTTCCTTTGCCAACTGGAACAGCGCCATGGCCTGGTCGCTGTCAAACACCCGTGATATGGCCAGGCGCTCCGATTCCTTCACCGCTTTCTGCAATATCTTTTTCCGCTCGGTCAGCGGCTTCATGGTGATATCCTGCCCGTCATAGTAGAGGCAGTCAAAGGCGACAAAGGTGGCCGGGAACCGGCTGGCCTCATACTCGATCTTGTAGCGGTTGCTCATCAGGCTGCGTCGCTGGATTTTTGAGAAGTCCGGCTTGCCGCCGGCCAGTATCATCAGTTCCCCGTCGAGTATGCAGCGTTTCTTCGCCTGCTTATGGATGTCTGACAGCTCTGGCACCTTGGGCAGCATGGGCATATGGCGTTTGTTCCGCAGCTCCGTGCCCGCTTTGGGATCGAGATACGCCACGCAGCGTTCCCCGTCCCACTTCATTTCATAGAGATAGTCCGGGTCGGCAAACGGCTCCTCATTCTCCGCGATCAGCATGGGATCGATATGCTTTGTCTCAAACAAATCCATTACGACGCCGTAGCCTTCTTACGCCGCGGCTTTTTGGGCGCGGGTGTTCCGTCCGTTTTGGCCTGCTCCACCATCTTCTGCAGGGCGTCCATCATGCTGATGACGTTATCGGGCTGTTCCTCCGGCGCCTGCGTAATCTCTTTGTTGTTCGCTTTCGCCTGGATGATCTCCCACAGCCGGTCCCGGTACTCATCATGATACTTGGCCGGTTCGAACGTCTCTTTCATGCTCTCGATGATGGTCTTGCCCATGGTCAGCTCCTGCTCAGATATCTCCGGCTTGGCCGGCTCCTTGGGCATGGACTTCACCTCATCGTTGTAGAACAGGGTTTCGGCCAGGATGCCGGTTTCGGTCGGGATCAGTACCAGAAGGTGTTCCGACTGGCCGATGACGCCCTTGGCTATGGCTACCGTGTGTTCATCCAGCATACAGCGGCGCAGCAGCTCATACGGCTTATCCCCGCCCGCCTCCGGGACGGCGTGATACGTCTTGTCGAAGAATATGGGACGGATATCCTTGATATCCGCAAAGTGGAGTATCTGGATGATCTTATCCTTTTTCACCTTGGCCTTTTCAAAGTCTTCATCGGTCATGGTGATATACTGGCCCGGCTCGATTTCAAATCCTTTCACAATATCGGCCGTGGATACTTCTTTCCCGCATTTGGAGCAAACCTTTTTGTATTTGATCCGTGATCCGTCCTCTCGGCAAAGCTGGTTAAAATGGATATCGTTGTCCTGTGTCGCGGTATGCAGCGATATCGGCACATGCAGAAGCCCGAACGATATCGCGCCTTTCATGGTTGCGGCCATGGCAATCCCTCTTTCCTATCGTTTTCCGGCAGCGGGCAGATCGGAATAAACCGGCTTAATTCCGGGTCGTATACGATACGCCAGTACCCGATGCACTGGCCGGACGCGTTGACCATTTCGCAGTCAAATTCTTCCACCCATTCCACCGCCTTTCGGTGGTAGTTTCCCCGATTCGGTGCAAACTATAGCCATGGGGTGATGAAAATGATACGAAAAGTATTTGTGGAGGTTACGGTGCGGTTCGATTTGGAAGGCCGCATGACGCCGCTGGAGATTCGCTGGGAGGACGGTACCAGGTACGAAATCGACCGGGTACTGGACGTAAGACGGGCCGCCAGCTTGAAGGCGGGCGGCCAAGGGATGCGCTATACCGTGAGGATTAACGGGCACAGTACCTATTTGTTTTTTGAAGACCCCGCCTGGTTTGTAGAGGGGAAATAAAAAAGGGGCCGCCGATACAATATCGGCAGCCCCTCCATTTATGTTATACAATCACAATCTGCAAACGATCCATCGTTTTTCCGAACGCACCGGCGTAGCCGTCCTGGCCGCCGGTTTTTTCGTCGTCATACTGCCATGGCCAGTAGCCGCCCTTGAGCGGCGATACCCGGTATTTCGCTTTACGGATGGTCTTGCCCTTCGGCGTGAAGTAGTATACCTCCACGGCGTCGATCTCTTTGCCGTTGCCGGCGTAGCCGTTCACCGCGTCCTTAATATTGCAGCCGGTCACATACGGCAGCCACCCGGAGCCTTTCACATGCACCCGGTATTTCACCGTCCCGTCCGATACCTTCACCGCCACGTCCGTCACCGGTTCGCCGATAATCCCCGCATAATCCGTTAGGTTTTTCACCTCCGGCAGCCACGTGCCCCCGCACCGCACCCGGTAGACCACGTCCGGGGCTTTGTCTTTAGCAGGTGTCGGGGACGGCTTCGGTTTGCTCTCTGGCTTTGACGTGGGCTTGTCCACTGTATCCATATACCCGCGTACCATGTTCACAAATCGATCCCAGCCTTTGTCCAACGTCCGGTGGGGACAGTATTTCCCATTAAAGTCCTGGTGCTTTTTCAGCTTATCGATCCCCCAGCCGTACCGATTGAGTATCGACGCTGCCAGCTCCGCCGCGTTTCTCTCCGCTTTGTCAAAACGCTCCCCACCACTTTTACTGTAGCAGATTTCTATTGCAATCCCCGTCCGGTTGCCGGGGCCGTTCCCATCGCCACAATGCCAGGCGTTCCGGGTTTCTTCGATACCCTGTACAATCTCCCTGTCATCCACCGCATAGTGGAAGGATACCTCCGCGTCGTTGTTCGACATATAGGCGATTTCATTAGCTGCCGGCGCGTCGTTGGCCGTATTGTGGATAACCACACACCCCGGTGTCATCGGATAGGGGCATTTTAACGGGTATTTGCTCCTGGCTACAATCTTACTGATAATCGGTACCATAGTTTATTCCTCCTTGTTATCGTCGGGTTTCCCCGCCTGTTTTTCGATCTGGTTCACATACACACTGGCCCCGGCGCTCAATACCCCCTGGGTAATCGCCGTAAACAGGGCCACCGCGATATCCTGCCAGCCGGAAAAGGAGCCGGTCGCCAGCAGGTACAGCCCCGCCAATACCACAGATACAATCCCCAGCACGGCAGGGATGTATTTGTCTGCCATAGCGCTCTTTTTCAGCCCCATGCCGATCAGGTAGAGTGCCGGAATCAGCCCCAGCAATTCGGGTTTGATGTATTCCTGAAAATCCATATGTTTGTTCCTCCCATTATTTATGATAGTTTTCCAAGTCTGCTATACGATGGTTCGTTACCTTTATCTGCTCCTCGATGACGGGGATCCGCCGCGCAAAATCGTTATGCATCCGCACTTCGCGGGTCAGTTCCTTTAGCTTTTCATCTGTAATAGCTTGTGATGTTTTCATATCATTCTGAATTTTATTATTCGACCGACTGTTAGTCACGATGACCCCTATCAGGGATATCACCCCCACCAATATCGCCGCCCCTGCCGATATTACCGCTTCACTCATCCCGCGCCCTCTCCTCCTCTTTGATCTGTTCCACAAAGGCGTTGTATTGCGCAAACTCCTCGGGCTTGGTATCCCGCTGCCGCAGTAGGGCAATTTCGTCATCCGCCGAATACCGCCCGCGTATGCGGGAGATCACGCGCTCTTTGTAGGGCGGCACGGGTTCTCCCTGCCGCAGCACGGTCATTTCCTCCTCTGTTGCGTCACGGTATATCCCATTTTCACAGATTCTCATGCGTCCATCCCCCATATCTCAATGCTTGTCCCCGCCGGCAGCGCGTCGGAATATCCCCAGGTCAATATAAAGTTGGTAATCGGTTCCCGGCCCAAAGCATATACCTCCGGGCGCGTCCCCAGCGGATAGCGGTATACCTGTGCCGTGGTATTGTCTGACGGCTCCTGCGCGCCGCTGGACGATATATCTGTCTCCCAGTGTGCGGCCATATCTCCGCATATCCGATACTTTACTCCCAGTGTGCCGCTGTGCGTGTTGCTCTGGACAACCGGCTTTGGTAGGTTATTAAATGTTGATTTCAGCCACAGGTATCCGCTGGCTGTATCCCCCTCGACGCCGGGTTTGGTGACGGTTATGTTAAACCGTTTCAGGGAGAACGGCTGGTTCTCCGCATCCGCCGTGACACTCACCACCGCCGCCTCTGCCAGCGTCATTTCCGTGATCTTCCGCCAATTGCCTTCGATGAGGCTGTCCGTTTCAGTTTTCGTGTAGTAGTTGTTCGGCTTCATGCGCAGATAGACCTGGTTGCCGTTCCATATGCCAATGTTGACTTCTCCCTCGCAATTATCGATATACAGGGTAGCGGCATTCCCATCAAACGCATAATCGGCAATACTGGTGACCCCGCGCGGTACGGTCACGCTGGGGATGGAGCATTGGTAAAACGCACCGTTTCCGATCTCGGTGAGGCTATCCGGCAGCGATACGGATTTCAAATTGGAGCACTCTCCAAATGTCTGCATGCTTATACTGGAGATACGGGAGCATATCTCCAGTGACTTGAGGGCCAAACAACTACGAAATGCCATGTCAACAATACGGGTCACGGTATAGATTTGGTCGTTTGCCGATACGGCGACGGGCAGGACAACATGCCCGTTATTGGCCCCGGTGTATTCATTCCCGACGATAGTGGCGGTCAGGGCAGATTCATCCAGTCCATACCATACTCCCTGACGGTCGTACCATTTTCCATCCCGCTGCGTCAGCGCATGGATGCCGGATAGTTCCGCTTTCACATCCTCGCCCAGCTTCGGCATGGTCACAGCGGCATCTACGATATCGCCTGTGTTTACCTCCGTCAGGCCGCCAGGGGTGTTTAGCTTGGTCTGTACCGCTTCGGACAGCTTACCTTCCGTCACTGTGCCGTCGTCGAGCTGATTTCCATCCACGACCAGATTAGGCATTTGCAGCCTCGCATATACCGTATATGGCTCAAGCAAAAACCATTTACCCATTGGGCACTGAATGATGATCTGATTGGTATCTTTATCCTGAAATCTTACTTCGTAATCATCAAATTCAGGATTGCTTCCCACTTCCCTTGGGATGATTTGAGCCTGTTTCCCCAAGTAGGCGTTATCTTTATATTCGTAAACAGTACAGGTATCCGCTTTTAAATAAAACCGTTTTGTCCTATCCACCCGAATATAATCACTGACCTGATTTTGCTTGTCGATCATCTCCACTTCGCCTGTTTCGGGATTGACCGTACCGGGGTTCACATTGCTGGTGATATTTTCTATGACATAATCGGGCCTTATAAAGTCCGTCTTTTCTGGGGTGACAGGAAATTGCGCTTCGATATCATTCTTTGCCTGCAACGCTTCGGTTTTCGCCTGCTCAACTTCCGTTTTAAGTTCATTAAGATTGCCAATGGTTTTCAATGCGTCTTGAAACGCTGTATACTCATCACTGCTGATTATAGAATCGTCATCCACATTGGTCCCTTGCACGTCTATAGTAAAGTCCATCGTAGAAAGAATGCTTCCATTTGAATGAACGGATAAAAAGCAGGTTACTGGCCCGTCTGCCGCTAAAGTCTGTTTGGTTAATTCCACCGTAACCACGCCCTTAGATATTACGCCATTTGTCAGCGTCACGGTCTTATCTGATTTTACAGCTGTCAATACGGCGCTTGTTGCGCTGGAAATGTCCACCGGTTCGCCTTCGTTCAACATGTTAATCTGTAAATACCGCGATACCGCATCGTTTTGCTTTGCCAGTATGTATACATACGTGTTTTCTTTGGACACGTCCACATCAATTGGCTTAATAATTTTTATCATAAGCAACCCTCCTTATATGATTGATTCCAAGTACCTCACATGTTCTTCCAGCTGCGAGGCTTTGGCCTCTAAAGACGCTATACGCTCACTTATTCCGGATATAAATACTTCGCCTGTATTTTGGTTCAGTGACACGAGCAGCTCTGCATATCCATTTTTATCCGCAAATAGTCCGATCTGTGACGGATAAGCAACGATACCTTTCCGTTCTTTGCCATCAAATCCGTTAAGAAAAGGAGCCGTCCAGACAACACCTGTTTCTCCATCGGCATTGTTTACTGTGTATGCCTGGAATATATCCCCGATAGTTGATTTGTTTATTGTAAACGCCTGACCATTTCCAATTTCTGCATCACCTATCGCCATAGAAAATTTGCCATCCGTTGATTGCATTCTGCCGATCAGCTTTACAACTCCATCAGCATCCATACAAAATTTACCATTACCAAAGTCAAATGTGCCATCGTTCAGATTAATTCTGCTTTCACCGCCCTCTGACGCTAAAATACCAGCCTGAATGCACTCAGCAGCTATTTTGTTCGCATAAATGGCGTTAAGAATGGCATTTCCTGCTTTATCAATACCATATTTCCAGACGGTGTCTATTCCATCCCAATTGTCTGTCCAGGCAAAACCACCAGCATTTATCGTGTAGACAATGCTGCTATCGCGTAGATTTTGCTCTATGGTATTTCCTTGGGTTTTATGGTCATAAGCAAACGCCTTGAAAGAGCCGTTTTCCTGCTGCACCTGTTCAAAATATAATCCAAGTGAATTGACAATCATTTCATTTAAAGAGATCGCCGCCTGCGCCTTACTGTTTATCTTATAGTCCATTTCAGATTCTATCTTTTTTATAATAACGGATTGACGTTTTGTCAAAGGACTGGCGCCGGCATAACTTTTTCCGGTGGCTGTTTCTCCTTTTCCCTTTATGGATGTTATGCCGTTTATGGTATAGGTAATATTGGTTATTATGCTTTTGTGCATCGTCCCATTTTTATCCGCAATATGGATTATATCCAGCGGATACATATAAGGCATTGGCTTTGCTGCGCAATCAAAGGGCAGATATGAAAAGCCATCCAGTTTTTCATATAAGGTATTCACGGCGGTTATGGGGTCATCCTGTAGTAAAGCATTTCCTTCGATCAAAAAGGCATATTCATCGCTGCCAGCAAGATATGTCTGATCGTTTCCGTAATTAATCTGTATACCGGTAATCGTAATCGGCGCTTCTTCAAGCCTAGAGCTGTAGCGATCAGACAGGGTAATATTTGCATCTGTGTCTTCATACCATTGCAACCGAAGTTCCCCATCCCAATCAATATAGGCGCAAGTTCCAGTTGCCTCCGCGATCCATTGAAGAAGCGTTCTGTAGGTAAGCCCATCTTCTTCCGGGTATTGTGGAATGGAAATATGACTGTTGGTTAAGTTGTCATCAATATTTACCCTGACACCGCATATATCACATATTTGAATTAAAAGCCCCCGCATAGAAGTTGGAAAAGACAGTCTGGATGAATTTACTGACCGGTCAAATTTCACCATTCGATCTAATCCGGTCAGTGATATTGCGGTTAAACGGCGAGCCGGTTTATCAACGGTAAAATATCCGCATGGAATGTACTGTATCTGTGCTTTTTCCCAGTTATACGCATCCCATTTTTTGACCCCGATCATCACATACAGCTCTGCGCCCTCAAAATTCACTGAATCGAATCGGCCGTCCCGGTTATCCAGTTCCAATGTCAATTCTGATGCTATTGCCGTTCCAATCTCAACGGTATTGCCAGACACACAATATCGGTCAATACTGAATCCACCTTGGGCAACGTCCCTTTCAGTAATATCAATGGTTTCATCTTTTGTCTGCGCCTTAATACGTATAACCTGACGGTAATTCCGGTTCAGCAGTTCCCGTATCTGCGCGGAGGCTTTATACATTACACCCCGCTCCTTTCAATAATATTAAAAGATACATTCTGCCACAGTCCCATCTTGGCATTGTACATAGGGGCCGACCGGTTCCCGACGTAAAATTCAGATGTAGCCTCTTTCCCTTTTAGAGGGTCAAGATACCTCACTGTTATGTATTCCGGGTTGAATGCCTGCAGTATTTTCGATATTTCCTTTGTCTTCAAGCCCTGCCATGACAACTCAATACCTACTACCTGCCCGATTCGCATTTTATGCATCATCGTATCCTCTGTACGGCCTGCGTCGGACGCTGAAATATCCTCTAGTTTCCATGTGTAGGAGGAGGGGCATTTAACGGCTTTCCCATCCACTGATCGTATTGGATTATATTTTTCTTCGTCTGTCATAGCGCCCCTCCTTCTTTACACGCCGACCGGGACAGCGGTAATACCATCCCGGCGATTCTTTCGCTGCAGCCCGTCCACTACTTCGCTGGTGCTGATAACCGCACGAACCGTTGGGTCTTTTTCAATCAGCTTACGCAGCAGGTTGTTTTGTTCGCGCAACAGAGTATTCTGTTCGCTGTTTGCCGCGTATACGCCCTGTGATACAGATTCAACAATTTGGTCATTGTTGGCAACTGCCGTTCGATTACCAATTGACCCGACAAGTTCTGGCCCATTTTCACGCGCGACGAACATTTCCCCAACAGGCGGCAGGCCCCCGCCGGCATAAGCTCTGAATTTAATTGATGCTGTTCCGCCGCTGGCAGACACCGTTCCCTTAATTGTTGGGAATGATGTATCCTTCAGGGCTTTTACAATAGCGCTGCCCAGCGTCCTTCCAAAAGTACTTCCGTAGGCTTCGGCCTGATATGTGCCAAAATTATTCCTGAAAAAGCTCGACATGGATGCTCCGGCAGATTCAATGCTGTCCCCAAAATCTTCCAGAATATCCCCGCAGCCTTTTTCCTTAATCCTTACAGCGAAATCAACCAGCGTTTTTATACCATTTGATGCTATGGTCAATACGTTTGGATTCAAGCCGTTAATGCAGTTATAATACTGCTTAAAGTTTTTCCCGAATCCGGGCAACATTTCCCCGAAGTCGTCCAGATCATTGTTCCCGGCAAAGAAACCCGCAACACCGCCGCTATTTGGGAGATTGTCTGCTAATTCGGAAATAGCTTTTGCGGCGTTGGCCGATGCTTTTACCACATCTTCTCTAACACCGGTCACATTATCGCTGTACTTCTTGAGATTTTTTCCGAAGTTGGGCAACTTATCTCCCCAGTCATCGATGTCGTTGTCTCCTGTAAACCACGAAACTACTCCGCCGCTGTTCGGCAGATTCTTGGACAGTTCGGACAGGGATTTGGCCGAATCGGCCGACGCTTTCACAACGTCGCCCTTAACGCCAACAACGTTGTCGCTGTACTTCTTGAAGTTCTTCCCGAACCCCGGCAACTTGGCTCCCCATATATCGATGTCGTTTTCACCGGCAAAGAACCCTGCCACCCCGCCGCTGTTGGGGATGTTTTTCGCAAACTCGGCCAAAGACTTTGCTGCGGAGGCCGACGCTTTTACCACATCCGTCTTAACCCCTTTTACCGTGTCCGAATACTTGACAAAATACGGCGCAAAGGTACATAGCTGTTGGCCGAATTTTATAAGCGAATTACCACCGGTGAACCAAGACGTAAGACCATCCAAGATATCTGCCGCTGTAAGCAGCAAAATTGCCTTTGCCAAGTAGCCAACGGCTTCAACCGTCCCGGCGTTCACATGTTCCATGCCTGTAAAAAACGGTTCTGCATTCGACATAAATCCGGCCAAATTGGAACCTATTTCCGGGAACGAGGCGCTTACTTCTGTCAGAAATCCGTTTATAATGCTACCGGCAAAACCGCCCAGGATTTCGCCAAGCTGTATTAAAACCTTTCCGCCTTCCCCGACGATCCAAGAGAAACCGGGGATTTGATTCAATGCTCCCAGTGCAACCAGAACAACTTCTACACCACCAATGACCAATGCCAAACCCGCAAGTCCTGACAGGACAACAGCTGGGGTAGCATAGCCAAGGACTACGACCAGAGCTGTCAATGCGCCTATTGGAACTGCCACTTCCCACAGTCCGTTAAAAGCTGCGGTTACACTGGCTATTCCCGATGACAGAAAATCCTGAAAATATGGTATGGCCATCAATGCGCCAATGGCCGTTATCACCACGGTAGTCCCGCCAATTATCGATGCAAAGCCAGCCATTCCAAGCACTACGTCTTTGATGCCTACTTTACCAAGCGCCACCATTCCCGCGCTCATAAGCGTAAGCGGCAGGATGATTTTGAGAAGCCCTCCAAAGACGATACCCAGTGTGTCTATACCGTCTACAGCGGTTTCTTTAAAGCCCGGTATTTTTGTCAACAAACCCACCGCTTCAATAAGCGCAATACAGGAAAATACAATTAGGGTGACATCCGCAATCCCCTTTAAAACCGTTTTTACATTGGGCACGCCAAATCGGCTGGAACCGCCTCTTTTCCCGCCGAACAAGCTGGATATAACGCCTACCCCGTTCAAAATGGACTTGGATATTTTCCATACCGCAAAGGCTGCTCCAATGGCCCCAACAATAACCAATATACTTTTCAGTGTTTTGTTCATCGGCTCCAAATCATTCGCTTTTACGCTGGAGCCGCTTTTAATGTTCTCCTCCCCCGTTACGGTTGAATTAAATAGGGAAGAAGATGCGCTTCTTGACGAATCTTTAGATTGGCTGAGTACGTTCAGCTCATCAAAACTGGATTGCGCCTTTTTTGCTTCCTTGGAGGCTTTTGCCGTCGCGTCGGCCAGATTGTTTTGCGCGTCCGCCATGGTGTTGGTCGCGGCCGCGCTGCTTTCCTGACTGCCGATATCCCAGCCAAATACATCCGATAATACCTGTGCCAGTTTTCTTGTTACGGTAATCAAGCTGGACAGAAATTCGTTTAATAGCTGAATGGCCGGCGTTAATGCCTGTATCAGCATATCGCCTAAAATAGCCTTAAACTCTTTCCAGCGTTCAGATAAGACACGCGTCTGATTGGCCCAGCTGCCGCTGGTTTTGGCAAAGTCACCAGCGGCAAGGTTTGTCTGTTCCATGACGTACATATAACGAAGCTGCACCTGTTCCGCCTGCGTCATTTCGTCGACTGTTTTGCCAATCCCCCTCGATAGGGCATAAGCATTCAAGTTGGTTTGGGTCATTACAACGCCTATTCGTTTTAGTGTTTCGGTTTCTCCTGTCCAGATTGATTTTAAAAGGGTATCGGCTTCTTCCTGCGTCATGTTGTAAAAAGAGGCAATATCGCCGGTTCGTTCTGCCGCCTGCATAGCCATATTAGCGGCGGCCTGCCCGTACATCCCCATTCCTTTTGACATGGCCATATAGGTGGAGGCTGTTCGTTTTGCAGACAGCTGCGACATACCCAACTTATCAACCGTAGTCTTTGCCCAAGCGTCAACCTGAGTTGACATACCGCCGAACGCCGTGTCCACGACGTTTTGAACCTCCTGTAGATCAGAGGCCAGCGCTATAGCTGTGCGGCCAAAATTAACGATTGCTCTAATAGAAAAGGCTGCAGCAGCTGCAGCGGCAATTTTTTTGAAGGCTCCCTGTATTGTTCCAGATGCCGTGGATATCTGTCTGGAAGTCTGTTGTACCCGCTCCTATACGCCATTAAGCTGCGTCTGGATACCTTTTAATTGATTATTAAATTGCGCTGAATTAGCGCGTATCACTATATTTAGTTCTTCTATTGTCAAGCCGTCACCCCCTTAGTGACCGATTATGAGCGGCTGCTATAGCGGCAAACTCGGCTTTGCTCTCCTGCCAAGTTCCCCGGCGGGCAGGTTCGCGTACAAACGGATATGCGTCTTTTAATGTGCGCGGAAATTTTTTGGGATCATTGAACGCAATACCGATTAAATTTGCCAGTGTATAATACATGCCCGCCTGCATTTCCCATTCTTGCCTTTTCCTCTCTGTATACGCATCGATGGTTTCTGTTACCTCACTGTAAGTCATGCTCCAAAAATTCACCGACGAAACGCCGGAAACCAAAGCTAGACTGTAAATATTCAAAACCGCATCTGTCAGCCAGCCTTCCTTTTCGCTTTTTTCGGTGTATCCGCTTCCGGTTTCGCCTCCGTCGCTACCGACGGAGGAATAAAACCCGACGCTTTCAGCGCTCCTACAATGGCGTTTATAACGTCGTTCAGGCCGTTCCCCTCACCGCTAATCAGAATATCATCGTACAATTCTCGGGCGTCGTCCATCTTTATACCGTGCTGGTACTTTTGCAGGGCCGCGTGAAGCAGCGTCACCTGTGTGCCCACTTTCGCCATTTCATTTTCATCCGATAGTACATGCAGTACCCCTTTATCGAATTTGTCCTCTAATGATATGATGACTGCTGACGGAAAACACAGCCTATATTCTTCCTCCCCAACAGTCAGGGTGTAAAAAGGTTTGTTCATAAAAGTTTCCTCCTTAACAGGGAACAGGGCGTACAGCCCATACTGTACGCCCCGCTCATATAATTATATCTTAAAGGGTTTGCCCAGATACTGCGGGCTTTACATCTTCGATCTCTGTGCTGGTTCGGGTCGTCAGCGTAAAGGACAGCGCCGATCCCACTTCTGCACCGCCGCGCTTCACAGACACCGACCCGCGCCACGTGTAGCCGTATCCGTCAGGGTACATCAGTTTAAAATGCACCTGTTTCCCGCTGTTTTGAAAATCACGCAGGGTGCTATACGCATCGTACAGCTTATCTTCCTCCTCTTGGCTGGCGTCTTTTTTGTTGAGATAAAAGCCAAATTCCATATCCCCAAAATCTTTTAAGCCGTCAATGTATCGTTTTACGCCATCCGACAGATTGGTTATATCAACGCTTTCCACATCCCCGCCCATATCGGGGGTACTGTTTAGTCCATACAATTCTTTGTACGCACCATTGTCAGTTTCGCTGACCGACAACGTGGTGCCTTTTGAAATCAATTCCATTTTCATCAACTCCTATACACATAGCCTGTTAGTTCGTCTAACGTGAACCGGACGCGCATGCAATACCGTTGTAAACCTCCCGGATCACGCATTAGCTGTCCGAAATACCGCCGCATGCCCTTTTTAGTCAACACCCGATTGACCTGTACGGCCATTTTTTCGGCCTTTTGCGGCGTTTTACCATTGTCCCATATATCGATCTGCCAATCATGCTCCGAAAGCCGTTCTTCGCCACCATAGACCGCATTTACACGGTTCCCAAGTTCCGTAATGGTGATAACGGGATACTTGACTTTTGCGGTAGGAAACGATAGTTCTACCGGGGCAATGCTTTCCAGAAGTTTGGCAAACACCGGATGCAGGTCAACCATCGTTTACCGCCTCCCGTATAGATTTTTTTAGTTCTGCTGTTATTCGCTGTTTAACCTTTTCTTCACTCAGCGCGAGTGCCGGGGATAGGAATGGTTGAGGCGGCTGCCCTTCCCAGTCCTGACGGTGTGCCACTGTTGGGTCACCCCTCAGTCCTGTTCCAAATTCGACATACGGTGCATACTCGACGTTGGTTCCTACGACAACGGCGCTTTCTCCGCCGCCAGTGATTATTCCTTCGTATTCCTGTTTACTTTTTCCTTTTCCAACGGAATACGTATATTTGTGCTTTTTTTCGCCGCTCACCTCAATACTGTTTCGTAATCTACCTGTATCGACCTGGCACAGCTTTTTTGCCACTCCTTGTACCACCTCACCACCTTTTATAAGGCCGTCATGAGTTGCTTTCGGTACATTTCCGCCAAGCGCGGTCAGCTTCTTCATCAGTTCGCCAAACCCCTCAATCTCAACGTTTCTTTTAGCCACCCACTGCCACCGGCCTTTCCGCTATAGCCACCGTATGCGTAGGGTAACGCTTTACACTAATGATACTATACTCCGGCTCTCCGTTTTCACATATTGAAAAGGCACCGTATCCTGGCTGGATATCGGCGCCGCTGTCCATATACAGTATCCACATGTTTTTGGCTCTTTCCCCGTATTCTGCGCAAACCAGCGCACCATCCGCTGGCTGCACATCGGCGCGGGCTTCTCCAACCAACTGCCAGATTCGTTCCGTACCCACATACTCGCTATCCCGTTCTTTTGGTTTGTACAGTGGGAACGATTTAAGACGGCGTTTCATCATCCGCATCCCGTATCACCCGCACTTTCCTTGGATAATGGCGGATCCGCCTTTGCATATCCGCCGGCAGATCGTCCAGGAACGATGCCGACATGCCTCCCTCTGCCCGGGAGGCTTCTCCCTCCGACCCCTGCCGGTTATAGGCAATAACTGCCAGTTGCACCGCCACACTATCCAAACGTGCTGGCAAAGTATCACGGCCAATGATGTCCAGAACCATATCCGTAGCATCATCCAAAAGAACCTGCAGCAGATCGTCATCCCTATCTATTCCCAACCGGGTTTTTAGCTTTTTCAGCGGCTCCACGTGACGATCTCCCTTCCATTATGGCTCGTTCGCAAAGGCATCTGGATGTTCCTTTTTGCAGTGATCCGCCAACCCTTTTTCGCTTTTGTACTCTTTTCCGCAATGTGGGCAGCATAGCGTTGCCGGCGTCACGTTATTGGTGATAAGCAGCCCTACCCGTTTCATAAAGATCCCCCCTTACGTCTCTGATTGAGCTTTTGGCTTATGATGCAGATAGATACCGGCCACCTTGTTTTCATAAGCGTCTGCAATCCCTACGTTTCGGTATCCAAACTTCCAGGCATCGGCGTTTTGATTCTGATCCGGGGAAATGATCTTGGGAACCACATGCTTTTCATACTGGATCAGCGCTGATTTTTGGATTACCATAAAATTGATATCCAGGCCAGCGGCTGCATCTTTGACATACCCGCCCGCTTCTTCACCTTCTGTGCTGCCGTCGTACTGATCGATCGCCGTATAGAACCGGGTCTGTGGCACATTTGTCACCGATGCAAACCTGTTCAGCACTTCACGGCTTTTGGTGGTATCCATATCCTGTACAAGTCCGTGAAGGGTGGGCGTAATAAAAAGATGGCGTTCTTCCTGCGGCACCTCGTCCTCGTCCATCTTAGTGGTGGCAGCCCGCAACGCAGCTATCACATCTGCGCCAGTAGTCAGTTCTGCTGTCATTTCTGAAATACCGGTGATGCCCGCGTATTTGGAGAATCGGAACGCGTCCAATTCCGGGACTACTTTGGTGCGTATAAACTCGCCCGCCAACCGGCCAAAAGCAATACCGGCAGTTTCTTGGTTGTCCATAGCGTCTACCGTAAACATACGGCCTCGGTCAAAGTTGCAGGCTTTCGTCTGGTTCGTCAGCGTCACGTCGCCGGAAACATAACCGGAATTTCGACTATACTCTCCAAGGCCCTGCATCGACATCATGGGAATAATTAGTTCATTGGCGTTTGCGCCAGCCTGTACAAGATCGGGGTTTCCATCCAATTTCGACGTCAGAGACGCTACCTTATAGATTTCGTCCAGAACAGGGACGAACTGTTTTGCCAGAGCAATTACATTTGCCATTTGTTTTCATCCTTTCATCATTTCAGTCCAGCAGCTGCGCGGATTACGTCAATTTGACCATCTGTATTTTCCTGCCCCGCCTTAGGCGGTTCCCTTCTAAGCTGGGCATCGACCGCCTTAGATACAGCTTTTTCAAACGCCTTAGTAACGGATTTTATACTTTTATCGCATTCCTCCGCGTTGGTGTAAGACAATGCGTCCGCCAGTTCAATCGGCAGATTCTTATCCGCCAGGATGTCAATGGCGTTCAGCCGCAGTTCACGTTTGGTCAATTCCATTTCTCTTTCGGCCAGCCTTTTTTGAGCCTGCTGCTGCTCATAAGACGCCTTTTGCTCGTCGGTCATCTTTTGTAGTTTTAGGGCTTCGTTTACCGCGCTATCTACGACCTGCTGCTGTTTGGCGCGCGCTGTTTCCAGCGCTTTGCTTACGCGGCGGTCAAATTCCGCCTGGTTTTTGGGGTCAGCTAGGAACGTATCAAACGGAGATGTTTCTTTCCCACTCTCCCGATCTTCCCCTGCTTCCTGTTGTGTGTCTCCGCCTCCGCCCGCACCGGTTTCGGGATCGGCCGCATACAACCTCATTAGCATTTTTCTGTTTTCTATCACGACATTTCCTCCTTGCGCCCACGGCATTCGGCCAATTCCGCCCACCGCATTCGCTAAATTATGTATAACAAAAGGGACGGCTCGTTGGATTTCTCCAAGAACTGTCCCTTGTTAACCTATTTATTTACTGGTCAGCTATCCTTCCAGTTATCAATTATCCTGTCCGCAACATCTTTTTCGACCGGATCGCAATCGATCTCGCCTGTGTAAATACCGCTCATTTCATAGTCATCAACCCAACCATGCGATTGTTTATCATACCGTTCGATTTTTCCATCATCATGCATGCGAACAAGTCCCCAACACGTATTTACGGTATATCCCGGCCCCGTCAAAGCTGCATATTTCAAGACCGTTCCCCCTTTAACATATTATCAAATGTCTGTATGGCTTCAACGCCTTTCGGCGTTTCTATATCCTGAGTTTTCTTTTGCATTTCAAGGATAAGGCGCTTCTGGTCTTCCGTAGAGGTAGAAGGTAGACGCTGTTTTTCATAAAGCGCATGGTTTTCCTGTTTTACGAGAAAACTTTCCGGCGTATGAAACTGCAGTTCAAACCTCGTTTTGTCGGCTGATTCTACTACCGTATTCACGCCTCTATAAAATGCGTTGGGGACTGCAAGCGTATTTTTAACTCTAAGGATATTATATCCTTTTTCTTTCAGCGCTTCAACCGTTTTGCTGTAATTTTCAGTAAAACTATCAGCTTCGGCTATATTAGTGTACCGAACAACATCGTATGTTGTTTTTAAGGCTGCGGTTTCCGATTTTCCTGCCCTTATATCGGTGTGTATTTTCCTTAAATAGGATTCCGGTGTCTTTCTGCGAAATTCCAGTCCTTCCAGCTTTCCGCCTGTATCAGTTACGATGCTTTTCAAATCCTCTGTTATAAGCGGCTCGTTTCTGGCGGCGGTCATATAAGCATCCCATTCACGGTAATTCATATCCGCCGGAATCAGTTCGCTTTTACCGGTTTCGGGGTTACGGGCGCGGCGCTGTAAGCCATCGGTCACATCATCATCAAATACCGCAATCGTGGTGCTTCGGCAATACGGGTGCATAGGCGGTGCATTTACGCCCGGTCGTTGTTTTTCTAATTGGAACACTTTTCCGTCCAAGTTCCGGCACATTTGTGATGTGCGGGCGTCCAAAGCGGCCACAAACTCGTATTTATCTACATCACATTCCCGATAGCTGTCCATTTCTGCCTGGTTGGCAATATAGCAACTTTCGGTTCGCACCAGTCTCCGCGCATCCGACGCCCCTACACCAAACCGTTCAGACACGGCCATAGCGGTTTTTTGTCCGCTGCGCCCCGTCATAAAAGATATTAGCATTTCCTCTTTTAACTGGTCACCCATTTCTGACACATGGCCCCATATCCGGCTGCTGTAGTGCTCCCCGCTCCAGGGGTTTTTCAAAATTTCATTGACGCGGGAGGCCGGCATCGGCGAAAACGAAAAGCCCAGACCTGTCCCCTTTTGTACATCAAACAGGGTGCGCTTATAGGCTTCTCCGCAAAGGCTTCTAAAATGGGTAGTATCGGCTTTCTGCTCCACACCATATAAACGTGTGCATTTCCGGTCAATATCCTCTCCCAGCACTTCCAGACGGCCAATACGGTATTGATAAGCCGGTGCGTCAATTGCCGCCTTAATCTTTGCTTTTTTATCCTCGTCTGTGATATTTTCCAAAGTGGCTTTTAACTTATCGGCTATGGTTTTACCTTTGGCATGGCGTATCAGTAGCCGGGCTTCCGCTTCGGTCAGATGATGATGTGTTTGAAAAGTGTGCAGAATTATTTTTGTCTCTTTATTTAAAATCTCCATGGATTCCTGATAGGCTTTGGCGATATCCGCCGATACACGCTCCGCCTGCTCCATATAGTTATACATTCGCTCTGCAGCTCTGTTCGCCCAGTATGTATTATCACGCATCCGTCCTCACATCCTCTGGCGGGGTGTTGGCGTTTGCGATAAACATCTCCCGCTGTCGCTTCGCTTCATCGGATTTTTGCAGCTTTAATTCTTCGGTGGCTGTTTTGGCATCCTTAACAAACGGCAAAATAGACAACAGCGTTTGATCTGGCACCATTCCCTGGAGTGTGGCCACGATTTGCGCCAGTTCCACTTCATTAGACGGCAGATTACGGGTGAAAACAATATCAATATCGTTCGGGTTTATTCTTGTTCCCTTTGTAGCCATGATATTGCAGAACAACCGCAACCGGATTTTTAAGCCCTCCCGGAAATACCGTTCTTTTATTTTAACGACCTGTTCAAACCCTAGCAGCTTGTACCGCATAGCCACACCGGAGGAATTTGAAGCAAAGTTTTCGTCATCCATGCACGGAATACCGGAAAAACGGTGAATATCCTGTTCTATGGATTTACGTAATATATCCACACTGGCTTCATCGAATGTGCGTATCAACCATTCAGCCGATCCATCCGCGTCCAATTCTAGCAATCCGTTTTCTTTCATGCTATTATAGGTGCTGCATTGTTCTTCTGCATTGTCGCCAAACGTCATTCCTTTTAGAACCAGAACTGCTTCCACAAATTGCTGCTTGTCGTTTACCCTATCGGACTGCAAGATATTGTATGCGTCGATCAGGCTAATGACCTGCTCAAAATCGCCCTGGCATTCTTCATTGTTGTAGTATTCGATCAGCGGTACTTCCCCGAAAGCATTGTTGATGGGTTCTCCTGCCTGTTCTATTTCGAACCCGGTATTCATACGAAATTCGACCTCCGCCTTATCAGTGTACCATTTGCCTGCATATCCCGTTTTCCGTCCATCATCATTGAACAAAGGATAGTAATACACGCCAAAGCACGGTCGATGCTCCACAGTATCGTCATATACCACGAATGCATTGCGCGGATCAAAACTGGCCAGACGAGGCGTCGGTGATTCCTCATTCGACATATACACCAGTTCACATCCCTTTCCAAATACCGACGCGTCCTTTGCCACGTCCATATCCTGCGTATCAGAATCAGCTATTCGCATCCATTCATTTAATTGATCTATACTTTGTCCTTCTTCGTGTGGCATATATTTAATTGGGTTGCCCACTGTATATCCTGTAGCCGTATCGGTAATGTGTTTCGCGTGGTTGCACACAATTCTATTATTTGCCTTGGTTTTCTTTTTGTCCCGTATTAGGATAGAGTGCTGCCCATCGTAATAATCAGCCAGCTTTTGATATCGAGGGATGATTCCCTGGTGTCTTTTTATGTATCGAGCCACAATATCCGCCGTTATATTCTTGCCTTTTGAAATCGTAAACATGCTGTCACCTCAATATATTCCAAGTTCATACCGGCTGGCGGTTTTCACCTTCCCACGTATCAGTACCGTCTGCACGAAATACCGCAAAGCATCCATGGCGTGGTCGTTCTCTTTTATTGGCTTGTCCTCGCCACGGGCAGATACCTTTTCGTCCCACACATACGCATCAAACTCGTCGATCGTTCGCCGGCAGCCGTCGCAAATCTTGATAGTTCCTGCATTGAGTGCAGTCGCCGTGTTGCGGATACCATCCAGCACCGCGTTGTCCGCTTGCTTCACACGGAATTTTCCGTGATTTTTTATGCAGGCGATCATGGAAGCAGCCGACGGGTCAATGATAATCGATTTAATGCTGTGATTGTCGGCCAGCTTAACAAGATCAGCGTAATAGTCTTCGTCGGTTTTTTGCCGCTTATGCTCCCGACCGGAATAATAGTATTCGTTTATGGCATACCACACACTGTCGCATTTGCCCCACAGCAGCATAGCCGTAGGGTTCTGGGTGCCGTAGTCCATTGATATGTAATAGGCTGTATAAAGCCTATCATTGGAAGAAACGACGTGCTTTTTTCGGCTGAACATGTCATAGACGCGGCCCTCCGCCAGCGCCCAACGGCCAAGTATAAACCGTTCGTAGTACACTGTGCCGGCATACTCACTTTTCAGTGCTTGCACAAACGACGGTTCCAGAAAAGGGTTATCATCAATCGTAAATAACGTTTGGTATATATCCGCGTCACTATCAAGAAATCTTTTAAACCAATGGTTAGGGTTATCCGGGTTACATGTTCCGTCAAAACAGGCGCCGGGTTTATCAAGCCGTGATTTTAGCATTTGAAACACCGGTTCCGCCCATGTGGTCACCTCGTCGCCATAACAGTAGGACAAACCCGCTCCCTGTAGTTTACTTACCTGGTTTACCTTGTCAGCGCCAAGGGCATAGCATTCCCGGCCAAACAGCGTCACTTTGTTATCGCTGCCTATATTACCCACCAGTGCCGAAGTCCATATATTACGAAGCGGTTCCAAGATGTTTCTGTCCAGAGTGCCTTTTGTATTGCCAAGCAGCAGAATCAATCCATCCGTCGAAGCTTTTCGAATGCGGTATGGAATTTTGAAATAATCCAGATACGTCTTGCCGGAACGCGTTGCTCCCAAGGATATATTCCAGCGGTGTTGTTTCCGTATGGTATTGCGCCATACTTCTTTCTGCATTTGAGAAAACTCGATCACGGTTCCATTACCTCATTTATTCCAAAAAGAATATTATCCAGCTTTTCCATTACATTCTGTGCGGTACCATCATCTGGCTTATCCCTCCATTTATTTGCCTGCCGATTTTTTAGCCAGAAGATGATCGCCGTTATGTTGCCACTCATCGCCTGTTTTAAAAGGGCATTTTCCACTTCATAGTCTACAACGTCCTTTCCTTTTTTTAGGGCCTCCGAAATCTCCGGATGCTTCTTTTTCCATTCGTAAAAAGTTGATGTGGAAACGCCCATATTCTGGGCAATCTGTTCATCTGTTAGTCCATCACGCGCCCACCCTTCCAAAAGCGTAAGCCCATCCGGTTCCAGCCATTTTTTAAATTTTCCTTTTGCCACAATGGACTCACCACCTTAAAATATAAAATTTACCCGCCATCCCATCCGTCAGCCATTATATCCGGCGCTGCTGGTGCGTCATCTGGGGATCGAACCCAGAACCTACGGATTTAGTGTCCGCTACTCTCCCGGTTGAGTTAATGACGCGTATGGTACGCCGTCACGGAATCGAACCGCGTGTCTGCCCCTTATAAGGAGGCTGCTTATACCCGTTAAGCTTCCGGCGCATCTTTTGTTTCCCCTATCCCACCCGCGAGGCATTATGCCCCGCTCACCATTGCCTTAATGTAAAGATACCGTTAGTAAAAAGATGACATCATATATGAAAGACGCCACCGTTATACGGCAGCGTCCTTGAAAAGAAAGGGAGAATGGATGATTGCATCATTCCACGTTATTATTGTACATCATCAAAACCGGCAAAATCGGCAAGATGGAGAATTTTTTTAATTTTCCTCCTTGCGTAGCTTTCATCACTTTTTTCATATACTTTCATGGATATCCACAGCCATCCTTTGCCATCTATGTATCTGTACCGCAAGGCTGTTCGGTCACTGGCATCCGGTATCGATTCTATATAGTTTTCCAAGGCAATACGCTCATCTTCTGCTTTTACCTTTGCCCGATAGATGCGCCGTATCAATCTCTCTTGCTTTTCCGCGTATTCTTCGGTTGCCAACCCGGTAACAATTTCAGTGTGTTTATTAAACGGAAATTTGGCGGCGGACGTCACGGCAGCAGTAGCCATCTGTGGGCCTTTTTGCTCCAATTCGTGCAAGCACCCCTCAAGCTGCGCTATCTCCTTTTTCAGTCCTCGATACTGTTCCAGCTGTTGTTTGGTCATACCGTTTCGCCCTCCGTATTCACTGAGTTATGTTTTGCCTTTTCTATCTGTTATCGGGACTATGAACAAGTTTCTATCCACTCTTTCAGATCGCCCCGCTCCCGGTGTTCCTCCGCTGCTTTGCGTA
>URYP01000031.1 GCA_900552115.1 uncultured Oscillospiraceae bacterium
CTGTTTCTTATCAAAGAAGAATTTTTCCCATAGACACAGAAAATTTTACGCCCTCTATTGTGAAATACAGCTACGGTTTTTCTTCTCCACTAAATTTATATCCCACACCCCAGACAGTGATGATATATCGTGGATTGTCTGGGTGTGGTTCGATTTTCAGTCTTAGCTTTCTGACGAATGAGGAAAGATTGTTTGCGTCTGGTGCATTATCATATCCCCATACCTTTTCGTAAATCTGTTCTTTTGTAAATACCTGTCCTTTGTGGCTGGAAAGAAAATACAATAGGTCAAATTCTTTAGCAGTCAGATGTATTTCATCTCCTTTGTCATCAGTAACGGTACGAGTAAAATAATTTACGTCTAAACCGTTACATTTCTTGCTTAGAGAAACAGGTGCAGTACACAAAGTATTAGACAGCCACTCTACTAACTGATTAAAAACAGCTTCTTCTTTCTCTGTAAATTCTGCAACTAATATTTTCCCATGTATATCACTCCGCTACATTTTTTAAGAATTGCCTTTATTCTAAATCTCCAATTCTATTTTTGCAGGACATAATATTCAGTATAAATCTTTTTATCATGTCCTCCTATCAATTTTTCTTCAGAAGCAACGAAACCTAACCGGATTATTGCCAATTTTCTTTCAGAAGCAAAATGAGGAACTTTTGTTGCAATTATCTGGCAATTAAATAATTCAAATACTGAGGGTACGATAAGCGATAGTATTTCAAAAATACTTTCTTCCTGTTCATAATCACTTCTCAAATCAAGTCTTAATAACCCACAGTTATTAAAATAATCATCAGCTTTCCGATTAAATACTTCAATCGTTCCTATTGCTTTGTTATCTGTTTTTGATACAATAGTCCAGCGAACAAAACCTTGTCTACCATACTCCCACAGCCAATATTCAATCGCTTGTTCCATTCTGGTTTCAGTAGTATAATGAAAGTTATCTCCCCCGCAATTATCACTATTGAAAAGTGGTACAGCTTTTTCATCAGAATATACTTTTAATAAATCTTCCTTGTCCTTTTTACTTACCATTCTTAACATATAGTTTTCATTCTCATATTTAGGACATTTTTCATATGGGTTCAACATAAATGCACCTCCGTTTTTATTAACACTATATCACGGTATATATGACAACAGTATGTCATAGTTATTTGTATAAAGAAATAATTTTTGAAGCTACTTTAAAAAGGCGTTTACGTATTTCTTTTGGTGCAATTACCTCAACATCATCACCCAATGACAATAGCGTACCAAGCCAGAACTGCTCGTTTTCCACCACGGTCAATTTCATAAACGTGTTTCCATCCGGAAGGGTCTCAATTACACTCCCTTTCAAATATTCTTGAACCCGTGCCCGTGCCTTTTCTTTACATTTTACAACAACATCTATATATTGACGACAATCTGTTTTATCAGACTTTTTCAAAATACTTTCTGGAGTGTCATGTTCTTTTGTAAACGGGATATCCGTAATTTTTATATCCCTCATCCTTACAAATTTATAGGTACGATAATCGTTTTTTATTTTAGAGTAAGCAAGAAGATACCAAGCGTACCACCTGTATAAGACTGCAATCGGCTCTACACTGTGTACACGAGTTTCATTGTTATTATTCGTATATATAAAATCTACCATACGTTTTTGAGCTATGGCAGTTTGCAATGTTTGCAGAGTAGCTTGCTCACCTTCTCGTAAGACGGAAAAATCTAATATAATATTCATATTGTTATTGTTAAATATATGAGATATTTTTTCTAATGTATGTTTTGCATTTTGATCATTTGTAGCCGAAACTAACCCTTTAAGTGCAGTCAAAATATAAGAATAATCATTTGAAGTGGCAAGATGTTTATCAAGTTTAAATTGCGAGGATATTTCATAACCACCTGTCGCCCCAGTGACTGAAATAATCGGAATTCCAGCAAGACATAATGAGTCAATATCTCTCTGGATAGTTCGCACGGAAACTTCAAAATATTTAGCTAATTCATTCGCAGATGTTCTTCCATAACGCGCGCGATATCCGTGCTTTTACAGCGGCCGGTCCTTCCGCGCGCAACAAAAACCACATCCCAGCCGCCGGTAACCTGCGGATACAGCTGCCGGAACGCTTCGCGGATGATACGCCGGCAGCGATTGCGCTGCACGGCATTACCCACCTTTTTGCCGGTGGTAATGCCGACCCGGACACCGGGACGGCGGGTTTTCCGCAAATAGGTCACCAAACAGGGATGCACCTGCGACTTACCTTTGCGGTATAAAAACTGAAAGTCACGGTTTTCCTTAATCACTGGAAACGCCGCCATGCCGATCCCCGCTTTCTTTCTATCCGCGCCATGCCCGGAACCTACAAAAAAAAGCCACACAATGGTGGCTCTTTTTAGTAGGTAAGGCGACTTCTACCTTTTGCTCTTCTACGAGCCAGAACCTTACGGCCATTGGCAGTTGCCATTCTTTTGCGGAACCCGTGTTCCATTTTACGATGCCGCTTTTTCGGCTGATAAGTACGAAGCATGCGTCATCCTCCTTTCGGATAACCAATATCAGGGGTCACAACCTTGCGAGGATATATTATATAACAACCTACTTAGAAAAGTCAACAAAAAATTGGCAAAAAAACTATGCTCCGCAAAGAATTTCGCCTGTCCCTATAATCTGGTGGTTTGGGAAAACATCTCTACCACATATGGTGGCAAAGCGACTTTTACCACAGCTTATCCCCATACAGGCGTTTTAACGGCTCATACAGGCGTTTTCTCTGTTCCCCGGGAAAACAAATAATTTCCGCTAAATGCGAAAACCGGCGTTGTAAAAGCCAAAAAAGTGTGTTACAATGTTTTAAATATTGTTTTTAATCAGGTTTTTCCCGTAACTAATAGAAAGGCATGTGGACTCTTCATGGAAACGTTAAAAGAAGCTTGGTCGGGTGTTCTGGATTATCTACATTCCCTACCCGATATCAGCGAAGTGGCCTTTAATGTCTGGATTTCCTGCATTGAGCCTCGCAGTATCGAAGATGACAAAGTGGTCTTGTCCGTCCATACCAATTTCCAGCGGAAAATCATTTCCGAGCATTATACCGATAAACTCAAGCAGGCTGTGCAGAACGTACTCGGACTCCCGCTGGAACTGGAAATTCTGTCGGAGGAAGATACTTCTACCGTACCGGAGACTCCTCTTGACTCGGATGAAACGGAACCCGGTAACCTGTTTAGCGGCAAAACCGCCAACTATGAATACTCCTTTGAGAATTTTATTGTCGGCTCTTCAAATAAATATGCGCATGCCGCCTCTCAGGCCGTGGCCAAGAACCCGGCTGGTCATTATAATCCTTTATTTATATATGGCGGATCTGGTCTCGGCAAAACGCATCTTTTGTATGCAATTTGCAATGAAATAAAAAAGAATACGCCGGATGTAAAAATATTATACACCAAAGGCGAATATATGACCAATGAACTAATCGAGTCCCTTCGGAACAAATCCACCGCAGATTTTCGCGCAAAATACCGCCAGGTGGACGTTTTGATGGTGGACGATATCCAGTTTATCGCCGGTAAGGAAGCCACGCAGGAGGAATTTTTCCATACGTTTGAAGCCCTTCACCAGGCTAACAAGCAAATTGTCCTAACCTCCGATCGGCCACCGAAAGAAATTGCCACGCTGGAAGACCGCCTGCGGTCCCGTTTTGAAATGGGCCTGCTGGCGGATATACAGCCGCCGGACCTTGAAACCCGCATTGCCATTGTTAAACGCAAGGCTCAAATTTTTGACGTGGATATTGACGACGATGTCGCCGCATACATCGCCAGCCAGCTGAAAAGCAACGTTCGCCAGTTGGAGGGAGCCATCAAGCGGCTGCGCGCACAATGTATTCTGAACGGCGAACGGGCAACAATCAACAGCGCTAAAGTCGCGATACGCGACATTCAAAACGATAACCCGCCGATTCCGGTGACAGTGGATCGCATCATCAGTGAAGTCGCGCGTACCATGAACGTCACGCCGGAAGACATTCGGTCCACCAAGCGGTCGGCGGCGGTCTCCCAGGCTCGCCAGGTATCGGCGTTTGTCGTGCGCAGCATCACTGGCCTGTCCATGAAAGCAATTGGTGAACACTTTGGCACGCGGGATCATTCTACCATTGTTTACGCCGTGAAAAAGGTCGAAGATATGATGCAGCGGGATGCGTCTTTCAAAGGGCGGGTCAATGATATCATCAAAAATGTCAGTGAGCATTAACCGATTTTCCACGAGGGTTTCCCGTGGAAAAAGTGGAATATTCTACATATCTCACACGAATTATCGACGGGTTTTCCCGAAAGTTTCCACGGGGAAAGATTGGGGGAATCAAGTGAAATCTTCTTCACCGGTTTTCACAGGGCTGTACGCTCTGTTTTCCTCCGCTTCGGGCGGAGAAAAACGCCATGACAGCAGGTTTTGACGCCGGTTTCCACTTTTTCACCGACCCTATAGACTACGGCTACTAAAAGATAAAGAAAGATAGATAGTATAATGGCCAAGGAAAGGATGAGAAACGTTTTGAAAATATCTTGCCAGAAGCAGGCGCTGATTAGCGCCGTCAGCAATGTACAGCGGGCCGTTTCCGGAAAATCGACGGTTTCGGTACTGGACGGCATTTTATTGCGCGCATCCGCCGATTCCCTGTTGTTAGCGGGATATGATCTGGAATTGGGAATCATGACAACGGTGGACGCAAACGTCGAGCAGACCGGGCAGATCGTGCTGAATGCCCGCCTGTTCGGTGATATTGTCCGCAAGCTGCCGGGAGACACGGTGGAATTGGAAACGGATGACCGGTTTCAAACGATTATTCGCAGCGATGAATCCATGTTTTCCATTGTTGGGATCGATGCGGCGGAATATCCGGATATTCCTACCGTCAGCGACGGTGAAGACATTTCTCTGCCTGAAACAACCCTGAAAAGTATGATCCGGCAAACATTGTTTGCCGTGGCGCAGACCGATATCCGGCCGGTGCATACCGGGGTGCAGTTTACAGTGGCGGACAATCAGCTTCGCCTGGTCGCCGTTGACGGCTCACGGCTGGCCATTCGCTGTGAAGCCGTGGACTGCCGGCAGAATATGGAATTCGTTGTTCCTGGAAAAACGCTTAGTGAGCTGTTAAAGTTGCTTGGTGATGAGGAAGAAGCGGCTGTTTTACATGTGGGGCAGCAACACATTTTAACGGAGGTGGGGGGATACTCGGTTATTTCCCGCCTGTTGGATGGGGAATTCCTGGCTTATCAAAAAGCGATCCCGCCGCAGATAACGACGGAAATTCGTGTAAAAACCCGTGTGTTGATGGACGCCGTGGAACGCGCGTCCCTGGTTATCAATGACCGCATCAAATCTCCCCTGGTCTGCCAGTTCCAGGATGAGAGCATCACGGTTTCCTGTACGACGCCACTGGGATCGGCAAAAGACAAGATTGATACGGATAGCATGGACGGCAACGCGGAAGAGATGGGATTCAACAGCCGCTTTCTGTTGGATGCTCTGAAAAATGCGGAAACCGATGAAGTGCGGATACAATTGAATGGACCGGTTTCTCCCATGAAAATTCTGCCGGTCGAGGGAGAATCCTTTTTGTTTCTGGTCTTGCCGGTAAGACTGAAGGCATAACATGAAAGAGATAGAGAAAGAACGGATCATCCCAATCGATACGCCGTTTATCCGACTGGATGCGTTTTTAAAACTGACCGGGTCCGCGCAGACGGGCGGTCAAGCCAAGGTTCTGGTGCAGACAGGACGAGTGCTTGTCAATGGCCAGGTGTGCACCATGCGCGGCAAAAAGCTGGTAGACGGCGACCGCGTACAGGCGGCGGACGAGGACATGTGTTATCGGGTGGAACAGCATGATAGCTGAACGGCTGACGACAGCGGGGTTCCGGAATTTGGAAAGCGCCGCGTTTTCGTTGGATGCGGGTATCAATATATTTTATGGAGACAACGCGCAGGGTAAAACAAATTGTTTGGAAGCGGTATGGTTGTTTACCGGAGCAAAAAGTTTTCGCGGCGCAAAGGATAAGGAATTGGTCGCGTTTGGCGGCGATCAGGCGGAATTGATCCTCGATTTCAAGGCGCAAGGGCGGGATCAGCAGGCACGAATGTCTATTCAAAGCCGTCGGTCGGCTCAGCTGAATGGGATCGGACTGCGTTCCGCTGCCCGGATGGCGGGTATATTCTGTGCCGTGGTTTTTTCACCCACGCACTTATCGTTGATCAAGGATGGGCCGGATGCCCGGCGGCGTTTTATAGATACGGCCTGTTGCCAGCTCCGGCCATCCTATATTCGCCTGTTATCGGAATATCAGAGAACGCTTCAGCAGCGAAACGCGCTGCTGAAAGAGGCGGCGCGGGGCAAAAGCCTGTCGGAGGACACCCTGTCGGTTTGGAATGCCCGGCTGGCACAGGCCGGAGCGGATGTGTATGAAGCGCGAAGACATTATATCGACAGATTAGCGCCGGAAGCGGCGGCCATTTATAATGGTTTATCCGCACAGCGGGAAGCGATGTCGGCCTGTTATGAATCCTGTGTGGAAAATGGTGGCGCATCAAAAGAGGCGGCACGCGACCAGCTCCTGCGGATTATGCAGGAGCGTGAGAATGTGGACCGCGCCGCCGGATTTACCACAGCCGGCGTTCACCGTGACGACCTATATATCTCCATTGACGATCGCGCGGCGCGGAATTATGGGTCACAGGGGCAGCAACGGTCGGCGGTGCTGGCCCTCAAGCTGGCGGAGGCGGCGCTGCTCGAAAAGGAAACGGGAGAGCAGCCGGTGATGTTGCTGGACGATGTTATGAGCGAACTCGACCCAGCCCGGCAGGATTATATATTGAATCATATTCACGGTTGGCAGGTATTGGTGACCTGTTGTGATCCCGGCCCTATCCGGCGGCTGGCGAAAGGCGCGGCCTTTGAGGTAAGGGGTGGGAAAATTACCCGAAAGGATGATTGAAACAATGGCGACGCTGTCCTATGAAGAAGAAAGGACACTCATTTTGGCGCAGAGCCGCAAGAAAAAGCGCCGGGCGCTGCTGATCACCCTGCTTATATCCGTTATGTTGGTTGCCGCGTTTATACTTGTTTGCCGGTTTTGGCTGAATTTCATTGGGTTTAGCCTGGTGATTTTCCTCATCTTAATTGGGTTGACCGTCAAGTTGGGCGGCGAGGCCATTGGGCGGGAAAATCAGATGCAGAAGCACCGGCTGGAGTTGTTGGATGAGAAAACGCCTCACGGAAAATTTAAGTGGGAATAAGAGGATGCGCTTATGTATATTCATCTGGGCGGCGATACGGTAGTCCCACTCAAAGATATTGTGGGAATATTTGATATGGATGGGACGACGGTCTCAAAAAACACCCGGCTGTTTCTGGCCGACGCTGAAAAAGGCGGCCGTGTCTGCAATGTAACGGACGAACTGCCCCGGTCGTTCGTGGTTTGTGCGGACCGTGACGGGAATGAAACGGTATATGTATGCCAAATCGCGCCGGCTACACTCAAACGTCGGGCGGTTTTGGAACTAGAGAGTTTTTAATCGGCGGATAGAGCCAGCTGATAGGACAAGAACAGCGGGAAAGTGATAGGGAGGTTTACCATGTCGGATTTGGAACGCGAAGAAGAAATGGAGCGCCAGCAAGAGGAACAAATGGTACGGGCGGACGCAACGCCATACGACGAAAGCCAGATTCAGGTGTTGGAAGGATTGGAAGCGGTGCGAAAACGGCCGGGTATGTATATCGGGTCGACCGGACCAAAAGGGCTTCATCACCTGGTTTATGAAATTGTGGACAACTCGATCGACGAAGCGCTGGCCGGCTATTGCACCCATATTGACGTGGACATGCTGCCGGGGGATATCATCAGTGTCACCGACAACGGCCGCGGCATACCGGTCGGCATCCATGAGAAGATGGGCATCCCGACCGTCACCGTTGTGCTGACGGTTCTGCACGCGGGCGGAAAGTTTGGCGGATCAGGCTATAAAGTCTCCGGCGGCCTGCACGGCGTGGGTTCCTCGGTGGTAAACGCGCTGTCCGAATGGATGGAAGTGGAAATCTCCCGGGATGGAAACGTCTACGCGCAGCGGTTCGAACGCGGTGTGGCGGTTAACGATCTGACCGTGATCGGCCCGTCGGAACACGACGGTACGACCATTCGTTTCAAGGCGGACGACCAGATTTTCACGGAAACCACGGAATACGATTTTGAGGTGCTGCAAAAACGACTGCGCGAGCAGGCCTTCCTGAACGCCGGCTTGTGCATACGTCTCCACGACCGCCGCAATCCCGACAATGTGGTGGAACAGGAGTACTGCTACGAAGGCGGTATTTCGTCTTTTGTTGATTTTATGAATAAGACCCGCGGCTATCAGGTGTTGCATCCTGAGGTCATTCATATTTCCATCAACGACGGCGATTCCATTGCCGAGGTGGCGTTGCAGTATAATGACAGCTATAATGAAAACATCGTATCCTTTGCGAATAATATTCACACAGTGGACGGCGGAACCCATGAAAATTCTTTTAAAACCGGGATTACCCGTATCCTGAATGATTATGCGCGGCGTCATGGCTTGCTGAAAGAGAATGACAGCAATCTTAAAGGCGATGACGTGCGGGAGGGCCTGACCGCGGTTATCAGCGTCAAGCTGAAGGATGCCCAGTTTGAAGGGCAGACCAAGGCCAAGCTGGGAAATACGGCGGTAGGCTCGTTGATAACGACACTGCTGAATGAAAAGCTGGCGCCCTATCTTGAAGAAAATCCGGCGGTGGGCAAAGGCATTCTTGAAAAGTCCATCAACGCGGCCCGGGTCCGCGAAGCGGCCCAGCGCGCGCGGGAAATGGCGCGGAAGAAAAGCGGTTTGTCCTCCACCCGTATGCCGGAAAAGCTCGCCGACTGCATCTGGAGCGATATGGAAAGGACAGAGCTGTATATCGTTGAGGGAGATTCGGCCGGCGGCTCCGCCATTCAGGGACGGGACCGGAACTACCAGGCTATCCTGCCGCTGTGGGGCAAAATGCTGAACGTGGAAAAAGCCCGGCTGGACAAGGTGTACGGCAACGAAAAGCTGATTCCGATCGTTATCGCCCTGGGCTGCGGGATTGGAGACGATTTTGACCTGTCCAAGCTGCGGTATGGAAAAGTGATCATTATGGCCGATGCCGACGTCGACGGCTCGCATATCCGCACCCTGCTGCTGACATTTTTCTTCCGGTATATGCGGCCGTTGGTGGAGGAAGGCCATGTTTACATCGCCCAGCCACCGCTTTTCAAGGTATCCAAAGGCAAACAGCTCCGGTACGCCTTTTCAGAAAAAGAACGTGACCGGTATATCGAGGAGCTGGGCGGCAACACGGATATCCAGCGGTACAAGGGTCTTGGTGAGATGGACCCGGAACAGCTTTGGGAAACCACCATGGACCCGGCGTTCCGCACCATGCTAAGGGTAGAACTGGAAGACGCGGCCGCCGCGGATGAGGTGTTTACCATCCTGATGGGGGATAAAGTGGAACCGCGTAAGGAATTTATTGAGAAAAATGCGAAATACGTTTCGAATTTGGACGTATAACGGGAGAAACAGACATGGAAGAAACGACCTTCGGGTCCGAGCGGGCGACGGTGTCCTATGTGCTGCAAAAAGAGGAATTGAGCCGCGTCTTTGACCGCGCGTACACACGCCACGCCGGCAAGTCCCGGCTGATCATTCAGTCGGTTCTGATGGCAGTCGTCGGCGGTATATCCCTGGTGGATTTTATAGCGATCAAACCCCACCGCGGTATGTCACTGTTTATTGCGGTCGCCGCGCTGGTAGTGGGGATTGCCCAATGGCTGGTCATGCCGCTGTTTCGCTGGTCGGCGGTGGGCCGGCAGCTGAAGGATGGGACAGGCATCCACCTGACCGTCTATGAAAAAGGACTCGGCTTTGGCGAAGGTGCGCGGCAGATGATCATACCTTTTGATAAATGCCGTTTGTACGAGGAACCGGGGCTTTTAATCGTTCAGGTGCACCAGGAGTTCGTCGGGATACCCGATCGGGTACTGGACGAAGACGATCGTCTTGTTTTAAGGGAATCGATACCGGCGGCGGGATCTTCGGATAAAGACAAATAACGGACAGGGAGGCGGAGAATATGGAACCCAACGGTACATCCGGCGCGCCAGAGCCGGAACGGCCGGACAACCCGGCGGACGGGTGGCTTCCGCAGTGGAAAGGGCCGGTCATTCCGCCGCCTGTGAGGACAGATCAGACGCCGGCAGGGGGACAGCGCGTTTGGTATCCGGTGGAGCCAGCCGCGCCCATGCAGCCGCCGCTCCCCGCTTACCGGGAACCGGAACCGGGGGAGGATACAGCCATTCCCAAAATGATAACCGCGGTGACACCCGTGAACCGGGAGAGGCTTGAAGAGATAGAAAAGCAGACACAGCCGCCTTTATGGCCGGCGGTTCTCACGGGGAGTCTGTTGCTGGTGAGCTTCAGCATGGCGGCGATTGCGACGGCGGGGGAGCAGAGCATACCCGGCGCTATCGCGACGGCGGCGATTTGTATGACGGCATGCCTGGCCTTTTTTGTGTTAATGCTGGTCGTTACCGCGCGCCGGCAACGGGATCAGCGAGAGCTGCTGCGCTATGCGGCAGCCAGCCAGGAGGCTGCCGGTTTGATCGAGGTCTATGCGGATCGGGCCATTAAAATTACGCCTCGTACGCGGACGGTGGTATATTTCCGCCGTCCGGAAACCGTGGTATGGGAATCGCCCCGCTTGCTGACAATCAGCGACGGCTATGCGGCAATTGTATGGCAGGCGGAGGAACTGACCGTTCAGGCTCTGGAGAATCTGCGCCGGATCGTGTATCCGGCTATCCCTGAAAGTGGCAGGAAAAGTACTGGCCGCACCATTGCATCGGCAGCGGCGTTGAATCCCTTGCCGGATATTCACTTTACGGACGATACGGTATGCCGGTTCCGGTATCGGCCAAATATGAAACGCGAAACCGACCGAAAAATCGGTATTCTCATGGCTCGCTGCTTGCCCTTTACCGTCATTGGCTCCGCCGTGGCGGGGGCACTGCTAGGGAACCTGTTCCGGAACACCTCCCGGGCGGTGGGTATAACGGTGTTTAGCCTGGCGGCGTTCTGCCTGCTGCAGGGACTCGCCACCGTTATTTTCTGGTACCAGCTGCGGCGGGACAGTGGGACCGGTTCACCGGCGGTGGGCATCGCCTTTACGCGACAGGGCATAGCCATAGAGGAGAACGGCTGCCTGCGTTTTTTACCGCGTGGTTGTTATAAAAGCCTGTTTAAACGGGATATTTTGGCCCTGCAGACCCCGGTGGGTCAGCTTTGCATTCCCTGGGAGGATATCCCCGACCCGGACTTGGTGAAAAGTTTGTTGACGATAGGAGAGTAAACGGATGGATGAACAAAATTTGCAAAATCAAAAAGTCGTTTCGGTAAATCTGGAAAAAGAGATGAAGAAAAGCTTCCTCGATTACTCGATGTCGGTTATTGTGGCGCGCGCGCTGCCGGATGTTCGGGACGGGCTCAAGCCGGTGCATCGCCGGATCCTGTACACCATGCACGAAAACAACCTGACGCCGGATAAAGCCTACCGCAAATGCGCCGACACCGTTGGGTCGGTTCTGGGTCGGTACCATCCGCACGGCGACGCCTCTGTTTATGACGCGATGGTGCGTATGGCGCAGGATTTCTCCCTGCGCTATCCGCTGGTTGACGGGCACGGAAACTTCGGTTCCGTGGACGGCCATCCCGCTGCCGCCTATCGGTATACCGAAGCGCGTATGAGCAAAATGTCGCTCGATATGTTGGCGGACATCGAAAAAGAAACCGTGGATTTCACCACCAACTACGACGACCGTCTTAAAGAGCCACAGGTGCTGCCCTCGCGGTTTCCGAACCTGCTCGTGAACGGCTCCACCGGCATCGCGGTGGGTATGGCCACCAATATTCCGCCCCACAACCTGCGGGAGGTGGTTGACGGGATTTGCCTGCTGATCGACGACCCGGAAGCCGACATGGCGGCCATAATGGATTGTATCAAGGGCCCGGATTTCCCGACCGGCGGCATCATCATGGGGCACGCGGGCATTCGCGCCGCCTATGCAACCGGTCGCGGACGTTTGATTGTGCGCGCGCGCACCGAGATTGAGGAACACGGCAACGGCCGGTTCCGCATTGTCATTGGTGAAATTCCCTATCAGGTTAACAAGCTGAATTTGGTTAAATCCATTATCGATCTGGTGGACGATAAGCGCATCGACGGTATCCACGATGTGGTGGACCACTCCAATAAGGAAGGCATGCGGGTGGTCATCGACCTGAAAAAGGACGCAAATCCGCAGGTCGTACTCAACCAGCTGTTTGCGTATACCCAGATGCAGGTGACCTTCGGCGTCATCATGCTGGCGCTGGTGAACGGCATTCCCCGGGTACTCAATCTCAAGCAAATGCTGGAAGAGTACATAAAATTTCAGGTGGAAGTCATTACCCGGCGCACCCAGTATGATCTGCGGAGGGCGCAGGAGAAGGCGCATATCCTCGAGGCGCTCAAAACCGCCAGCGATTTTATTGACGAAGTCATCAGCATCATCCGGGAATCGGCTGACGTGCCGACCGCCAAGTCCCGCCTGATGGAAAGGTTTGGCTTTGATGAGGTTCAGGCGGACGCAATTGTGAAAATGCGGCTTGGCCAATTGGCCGGGCTGGAACGGCAGAAGATCGAGGACGAGCTGAATGCCCTGCTGGCCAAAATAGCGGAATACATGGACATTCTGGCCGATGAGTGGAAAATCAAATCCATCGTTAAGGATGAGTGCCTGCGGATGCGGGATAAATACGGCGACGAGCGGCGTACGGATATCTCCGCCGTGTCGGGTGAGGTGGACATTGAAGACCTGATTCCGGTGGAGGAATGCGTGCTGACCCTGACCCGGCTGGGGTATATCAAGCGGCAGGCCGCGGATGTCTATAAAACCCAGCGGCGCGGCGGCCGGGGCATCATGGGCATGAGCACGCGGGAAGAGGACGTGACCGAAACCATGTTCCTCTGCTCAAGCCATGATTATGTGATGTTCTTCACCTCCGCCGGCCGGGTATATCGTTTAAAATGCTATGAAGTGCCGGAGGGAAGCCGGACCGCCAAAGGTATGAATATCGTCAATCTGCTGCCGTTGGCGCCGGATGAAAAGGTAACGGCCATGATCCGCGCCACCGAATTTGAAAGCGACCAATACCTGTGCATGGTGACCCGGCGGGGGATTATCAAGCGCACCCGCCTGTCGGCGTATGCGAACGCCCGCAAGAACGGGCTGATCGCTATTGATCTCGACGAGGGCGACCAGCTTGCGTGGGTCAAGCTGACCGATGGGTACCAGAAGCTGTTGGTGGGCACCCGCAAGGGTATGGCGATTTGCTTTGATGAAAACGACGCACGCGTCGTGGGCCGGCCGGCCCGCGGTGTGAAGGCGCTGACCCTGGCCGAGGGAGACGAGGTTATCGGCATGGCGGTCTGCCGGCCGGAGGGGCTGGTGCTCACCGTCACGGAAACCGGTTACGGCCGCCTGAGCGAACTGAGCGATTACCGTGTGCAGTCGCGCGGAGGCAAGGGCCTGACCAACTATCATACCGAAACGTTCGGCAACGTGGCCGCTATCCGCGTGGTAGACCTGGAAGACGATGTGATTTTGATCGCATCGGATGGCGTCATCATCCGCATGTCGGCGGCGGAAATCCGCCAGTGCCGGCGGCCGTCCAAGGGTGTACGCGTCATGCGGGTGGACGACGGAGCCAGGATCGTATCGCTGGCCCGCGCCCCGCACGAGGAGCCGGAGGAGGAAACGCCGGACGCCGGTGAAGAAAAGCCGGCTGAGAACACCACGCCCGCGGCGGAATAAGCGAAGAAACAGGCAGGGGCGGGATATCCCGCCCCTGTTTTAAACCTGACAGCGAAAGGCAGACCTCTATGAAATTTTCAGCAGGAGAATACGACGTAGCGGTCATCGGCGCCGGCCATGCCGGGATCGAGGCGGCGCTGGCCGCCGCGCGGCTGGGATGCCGCGCCGTGATTTTTACCATCAATCTGGACTGGGTGGGCAATATGCCCTGCAATCCCTGCATCGGCGGTACCGCCAAGGGGCATCTGGTGCGCGAAATTGACGCGCTGGGCGGCGAAATGGGCCGGGCTGCCGACGCGACGCTGCTGCAGTCCCGTATGCTGAACCGGGGCAAAGGCCCGGCGGTGCATTCCCTGCGGGCCCAGATAGACCGGCGGGATTACTCAGCGTATATGAAGCAGGCGCTGGAAACCACGCCCGGCCTGCATATCCGGCAGGGGGAAATCGTCGCACTGCGGCGGGAGGAGGACGACCGCTACGTCCTTACCACCCGCCTGGAGGCGGAGTACCGCGCGAAAACCGTGATCCTGGCGACCGGTACTTTTTTGAAAGGCCGCATTTTCGTTGGTGACGTCAGTTACGAGGGCGGACCGGATGGTATGTTCGCTGCCACCGGCCTGACGCAGTCCCTGCTGGAGCTGGGGATATCCCTGCGGCGGTTCAAAACCGGCACACCGGCGCGGGTGCTGCGCTCGAGCGTGCGTTTCGACGGCTTGGAGGAGCAGCCCGGTGACGAGCCGGTCGTTCCTTTTTCCTTTGAAACGGACCAGGAGCTGCAAAACCGCTGCGACTGCCATATTACTTGGACAAATGAAGACACCAAGCGGGTTATTCTCGACAATCTCCACCGTTCTCCGCTGTATGGTGGAAAAATTGAGGGCGTGGGGCCGCGTTACTGCCCCAGCATCGAGGATAAAATGGTGCGGTTCGCGGATAAGGAGCGGCATCAGGTGTTCATAGAACCCTGCGGCCTGCATACTGAGGAAATGTATTTACAGGGGCTGTCCTCCTCCCTGCCGGAGGATGTGCAGCTCGCTTTCCTGCACACCATACCGGGGCTGGAGGAGGTGCAGGTGATGCGCCCCGCCTACGCCATCGAGTACGACTGCTGCGATCCGTTGCAGCTCGCGCCGACGCTGGAGTTCCTGGAACAGCCCGGCTTGTACGGCGCGGGACAGTTTAACGGCAGTTCCGGATATGAGGAGGCCGCCGCGCAGGGACTGGTGGCCGGCGTCAACGCGGCCCTCAAGATCATGGGTCGGGACCCCATGATCCTTGACCGGGCGGATGGATACATCGGGACTCTGGTTGACGATTTGGTGACAAAGGGCTGTACCGACCCCTACCGCATGATGACCTCCCGCTCGGAATACCGGCTGGTGCTGCGGCAGGACAACGCCGATGAACGCCTGACCCCTATCGGGCGCAGAGCCGGTTTGGTGGATGATGCGCGCTGGGCGCATTTCACGGCGCGGCAGGCGGCCAAACGCGCGGAACGGGAACGCCTGCGGAGCACGGTAATCCCTCCGTCGGCAGAAGTCAACGCTTTGCTGGCCGCCTGCTCCACCACGCCGATACAAACCGGCGTGCGGCTGGAGGAGCTGCTCCGCCGTCCGCAGCTCGGTTACGAAAACCTGGCGCCCATCGATTCGGCGAGGCCGGAGCTGCCGGCCCTGGTGCGCGAGCAGGTAGAGGTGGAGATCAAATATGAGGGCTACATCCGGCGGCAGCAGGCCATGATCGACGAAATGAGGCGGCTGGAAAACCGCCTGCTGCCGAAGGAAACCGATTATGCCGCCATCACCGGACTGCGGAAAGAGGCCCAGGAAAAGCTGATGCGGGTGCGCCCGCGCAGCGTGGGACAGGCCTCCCGCATCAGCGGCGTCAGCCCGGCGGATATCGCGGTGCTGATTGTCTGGCTGAACCAGAAAACGGAGGGACAGGCCCATGATTGATACGCAGCGCCTCATCCGCTACGCCGCCGGGTACGGGGTGACTGTGTCCCCCGAGGCAGCGGAAAAATACGCTCGCTACGCCTGGCTGTTGGTCGAGTGGAACCAGAAAATGAACCTCACCGCCATTACCGACCCGGAGGGGATGCTGGTGAAGCATTTCCTCGATAGCCTGACCGCCGCGCCCCTGCTGCCGGACGGCCCCTGCCGCCTGATCGACGTGGGCACCGGGGCCGGGTTCCCCGGCGTGCCGCTGGCCATTTTGCGGCCGGATATCGAGCTGACCCTGCTGGACAGCCTGCAAAAACGGCTGACCTTTCTCGAAACCCTGTGCCACGAGCTGGGCCTGCCCGTCACGCTGATACACGCCCGCGCCGAGGAGGGCGGCCGGCAGGCGACGCTGCGGGAACGGTTTGATGTGGCGACGGCGCGGGCGGTGGCCTCCCTGCCGGTGCTGGCGGAATACTGCCTGCCCTTTGTGAAACCCGGCGGGCGGTTTATCGCCCTCAAGGGGCCGGATGCCGATAAAGAGCTGGAGGCCGCCCAAAAAGCGGTAGCCTTGCTGGGCGGGCGGACACACAGCGCCGAAACGGTGACCCTGCCGAATGATCCCGCTTTTACGGGAGAACGCGGGCAGCGGCGCCTGATTTTGATCGACAAAATAGCACCCACCCCGCAAAAATACCCCCGTCCCTCAGCAAAAATCGCAAAACAACCGCTTTAACTGCCGTTTGCCGACAGCCGCATTCCGACAGACAAGCCCCGGCGTTTGTCGTATGATACTCCCTGAAAGGATGTGTCGGTATGTGGGGAAAGGACAGGCAGGCGCCGCGCTATAAGAGTCAGGGTCGGGTATGGCTGATTCCGGTACGGGAAATCCGCTCCAGCCCCACGCAGACGCGGCGGGAATACGCCTATGACAAACTGTTGGAGCTGGCTCAGAGCATCAGTGAAAATGGACTGCTGAATCCGCTGACCGTTACCTTTGAGGGAGACTGGCCGGTGCTGATCGCCGGACAGCGGCGGCTGCGGGCGGCCAAAATCGCCGGCCTGCGGGAGGTGCCCTGCCTGGTGGTACAGACCGACCGCTTGCGAACGGCCGTGATGTCGCTGGTGGAAAACCTGCAGCGGGAAAACCTCAACTGTTTTGAGGAAGCCGCCGGCATCCGGGAGCTGATCCGGCAGTTCCAGCTCACGCAGGAGGAAACGGCGCGCATGCTCGGCTGCTCCCAGCCGGCCGTGGCCAACAAGCTGCGGCTGTTAAAGCTCTCCCAGCGGGAACAGGCGCTCCTGATCGAAAACGGCTTTAGCGAGCGCCACGCGCGGGCGCTTCTGAAAATAGAAGACGAAACCGAGCGCGCCGCCCTGCTGGAGCGGATGATTGCTGAGCATTGGACAGTGGCGCAGACCGAAAAACGGACCGAGAAGCCGGTCGCGGAAAAACCGGCGACCCGTCCTCCCGCGCCGCTGGTCAAGGATATGCGGCTGTTTTTCAACACCCTCAACCACGCGGTGGAAACCATGCGGCGCAGCGGTATTGAAGCGCAGATTCAGCAGACGGAACAGGACGACTTTATGGAGCTGACGGTGCGGATTCCCAAAATGACGGTGGCGGCGCAGCCGCATACGGCGTAAGGAGACATCATGAACATACGACAGGCGACCCCGGCGGATGCCGATGCCATATATACACTGGTAAAAACCGCGTTTGAGACCGCACAGGTGAAAGACGGAACCGAACAGGATTTTGTTTTGAAGCTGCGCGCCGGCAGCGGCTTCCTCCCCGATTTGGAGCTGGTGGCGGAGGAGGATGGCCGGCTGTGCGGGCATATTATGTTCACCCGACAGCGGGTGGACACCCAAACCGGCCCGTGGGAGGGCCTGCTGCTCGCTCCGTTGTGTGTGGAGCTGTCCCAACGGGGTCAGGGGCTGGGCGGCCGGCTGATACAGGAAGGGTTCCGACGGGCACGGGAAAAGGGCTGGGGCGCGGTGTTTCTGGTGGGAAATCCCGCCTATTACAAACGTTTCGGGTTCCGCGTTTCCGCGGATTACGGTATCCGCAACACAAACGGTATCGAAGACCGGTATGTGCAGGCATGCGAATTGTCGCCAGGTGCACTGGCCGGCAGGGCGGGAACCCTGGAACTGGCGGAATAAAAACGAAACCCGTGCAGGGAATCCTGCACGGGTTTTTTGACGGCGCACATAGACTGTGTTTAACAGGCCGGGGAATGCATGGTCAGTGCGCCGAAACAATAAACGATCGAAAAACCGACCGCAAAAAGAACGACGACGGCAAGCAGAAGTAAGGCGGGTGCGAGGGGAGCGGGTTTTATTTTCCAAAGATGAATCAGGCAGTTTATAAAAAGAATGCCAACCAAACTTCCAATGAAAGCGGAAAGCAGAGGCCAAAAACTTCCGCCGTTTAGGGAGCAGACGTTCATCCACATGGATAGCAAGTAGGCGGAAACAAGGAAAACCAGGAGCGCAATTTTAACATACAGTTTTTTTAACTTTGTCATATCCTCACCCGTTCCCCGAAAATTGTATACGTATACGTATAAGTATACTATATAGCCGATAGGCCGGCTCGTCAACGGAAGACAGGCGGCGCAGCATGAATAAAATCCTGACAAAGTGTTTGATTTTTACACATTTGCCATTTTTTACTTGACTTACTATGGAGCAGTGGTATAATTTACCTAAAGCCTAAGTTACACTTTAGGTATGCCAAAAGGATGCATGACGATGATAGATACCGCAACATAACGGAACCTCCCAAGCCTTGATGATTTAAGGCGATACCAAAACATAAAAAGTACCGTTGGGCAACACATCCGAGCGCCGCCGGTGGCGGATACAGCGAGGATTTGTTGGCGCCGTGGTCGGCGAGCGGCAGAACGCGACAGCGTTCCAGCCGGAGCCGGGTACCACAAGGGGGAACAAACCGGATGGTTTGAGCCATTTTCATCTTGGCCAGTGGCGGAGAAAGGGAGAAAATGGTGGGCGCATAGAAGCGCTAACCCTGAGCAGAAGAATCCCGACAGGGATTCTTCAAATGGCTTCGGTCGTCAGACCGAAGACTATGCGGTAAGAGGGCCGCCCGCCCAGCAGATTATTATATAGAAACTACCAAAAGGAGGCATGACGATGATGGATACCGCAACATAACGGAACCTCCCAAGCCTTGATGATTTAAGGCGACACCAAAACATAAAAAGTACCGTTGAGGGAGAATCGTGCCGACACACGACTCAACCTTGGTTTAGGTGTCTACGGCACCCTACCCACCCGGGAACCCCCGGCTCAACGGCATGGACAGGATACCACATATTTTCTCTTGATGCAAGCGGCCTTTTTACACACGCGGGCGGTTAGCGACGTTTCGCGGGCGGGAAAAGGCGCATCCCCTCTTTGCGGCGGCGCGAAACGCCGGCGTGGGGAGTCCCTCCCGGATCCCCGGGAGACAGCCCGCCATGAGGCGGCTGTGTGCGGATGGGAACACCGTCCGCAGGGGCAGATGGTTACCAGACGTCTGGAGACAAGCCTATGAGAAAAAGGCGATGGAATCCGCCATGTCGAAAGCGGGGCAGACCGGACACGTGAATATAGAAACAGACGGACGCCGTCCGCGCCAAAGGCATCCTTGCGTTTGGCGTAAGGCGAGCCGTCTCGACGCAACGTCGACTATAGCCGCGCTGGTGTGTAGGGGAACAAGGGCTTTCCAATGGAAAGGCCAGGGACGGGCGAATGGCCGGTCCCGCACCTGCACAGCGCGGCTTTTTATGTGGAGGCGGGAGGTTGGAAAAACGGTAACCGTTATTCCCCCGGGCCGGGCGCGGGCGGCTGGGCAAAGTCCCGGCTGCCCCGCCCGGAACCGGGCCGTGACCCCCGCCGCATGGGTTCAGGAGTTTACATATATCCCCGGCAGACGGCCCGAAACCGCAGGCCAGTCAAAGGCACATGGCAAAAGTTTAAGTTCGCGTTTTTGCCTCTTTCTCGGCTGAGAAAGGAGCGGCCTAAGCAAAACAACATCACAATTAAGCCGGGACGACCGATCGGTCGTCCCGGCTTTATATTCGGTTATTCCCTGCCTGTTTATCCGGCCGCGCCGAAATTGGCGCCAGTTTATGCCGTCCACTCCCGGAATTTGTTGCCGATATCCTCCATCCATTCGACCAGCTTAAACCGCACCTCGTATTTCTGCGGTTTTTCCACGATCTCCTGCTGCGTATCGCTCAGCACGTCGGAGAGGTCGGCCGCGTTATCGGTGGCGCTGGCCACGCACAGGGGCGGGAAGGCGACGCACCACCAGTTTTTCCCCGCGCCCTTGCCGATGGTGATTCGCAGCGCGTCGTACATGCCGGCCGGCATGGTGCCGGCGTCGTATTCCCGCGTTTCAAAATACATGCGGGTTAAACAGGCGGCTACCGGATAATCATAGCCCGCGTCGTAGACCGCTTGCTGCGCCACGCGGTTAATCTCCTCCAGATGGTCGGCGGCCACGCTTTTGGCGTCGGTCTCCTTGCGCACGCCGTCAAAAATGCCGGCGGCGGTTTCAATCACCGCGTCCCGCACCTTCAGCTTGAGCTGCTGGTCTTCCTCGGTATCCGAATTGGCAAGCACGTGCAGCCGCAGCACCTGCTGCCGGATCTCGTCGCAGTCATAAGAAAACCCGCACAGGGAAATAATAAATGTAAGCGCCAATCCAATACTGATTGCCTGAATCCACCGTTTCATATGTTCCAGCCCCTTTCGGTTTTCAGTATGGGGTTAAAAATTCCAAAATATACCGACGTTATGGAATTTTTAAAAAAGCGTATAGTTTGATCAGGTTCACGCATACTAAGTCCGCAGCACATCTGCAGAGAACAAGGGGTTTAATCATAAGGAGTTGAAACAATATGCTGAATAAGATTGCCTTGATCCTGACCATCATCGGCGCGCTTAACTGGGGAAGCATCGGCCTGTTCCAGTTCGACGTGGTCGCGTGGGCGTTCGGGGGAGCGGGTTCCGCCGTCAGCCGGGTTATCTACACCGTCGTGGCGCTGGCCGGCATCTGGTGCATTTCTCTTCTGTTCCGCGATACCAGCGACGTGGTGGAAGACCGGGATCGATAAGAAAAAAGCCGTTTGGGAATTTTCTCAAACGGCTTTTTTTATGCCGTTTTCCGGCGGCGGACGGAAAATCTTTAGGAAAGCTTCATACTTTGCCACTGGCATTTTTGACCCGGAGCGATTACAATAAGAGTATAACCGCCTTTTTGCGGAATACGCCCGGAACATATCGGGACAGAGGAAGGGTCCGTCACCATGTTTGGGAAACGAAGAGAATCGACAGAGCTAAGCGAGGCCGGCGCCGCCGCGCCATACAGGCCGCCGGCGGCATCGTCCGGCGGCCCGGTGTACCATCCACACCCGGATGTGGGCCTCACCGCGGCGCAGGCCGCACAGATGATGGAGGCGGGATACGGCAACGAGGAAGTGGCGTCTCCCACCAAAAGCGAAAAGCAGATCATCCGGGACAATGTGTTTACCTTTTTTAACTTAATTTTTATTGTGCTGGCCGGCTGCCTGCTGGTGGTGGGCGCATTCAAGGACATGATGTTCATCGCCGTGGCCGTGGCCAACACCCTGATCGGCATAATTCAGGAAATCCGCTCCAAACGCACCATCGATAAGTTAACGCTGTTGTCCGCGCGGCAGGCGACCGTGGTGCGGGACGGGCAGGTGATGCAGGTCGATACCACCGCGCTGGTGCAGGACGATGTGGCGGTGTTCGCCGCCGGCAGCCAGATCAGCGCGGACGCCGTGATCCTCGCGGGGGAGGTACAGGTCAACGAATCCCTGATTACCGGCGAGGCGGATGCGGTGGTCAAGCACCCGGGCGATCCCCTGCTGTCGGGCAGCTTTGTGGTGGCGGGCACCTGCCGTGCACAGCTTACTCACGTGGGGGCGCAGTCGTACGCCTCCCGGCTGACGCTGGAGGCAAAAAAGGACGCCGGGGCCGGCGAATCGGAAATGATGCGGTCCTTGCAGCGGCTCATCCGGGTCATTGGCATTGCGCTCATCCCCATCGGACTGATTCTGTTTTTCAAGCAATACTATTTTCTCGACCTCAGCTTCCGCCAGGCTATGGTGTCCATGGTCGCGGCGCTGATCGGCATGATTCCGGAGGGACTCTACCTGCTCACCAGCGTGGCGCTGGCGGTCAGCGTCATACGGTTGGCACGGCGCAAAACGCTGGTGCACGACATGAGCTGCATCGAGACATTGGCGCGGGTCGACGTGCTCTGCGTGGACAAAACCGGCACGATCACCGAGCCGGGAATGCAGGTGAGCGGGCTGGTGCCGCTGGACGAGGCGGCCTGCCCGGCGGCGCAGGCGTAAGTGCCGCCGCACAGCACTCTCAGTCCTTGGAGGCATGGATCACCCATGTTCCCGGCTTGAAGGTCGTATATCCCTCCACCCCGCAGGATGCGCTGGGGCTTATGCTCTCCTCCATTGATGATGAAAACCCCGTCATGTTTGTGGAGCACAAGGCCATGTACACGATGAAGGGTGATGTGGACAGCTTCGAGCCCATCCCTCTCGGAAAGGGCGACATCAAGCGCAGCGGTGAGGATGTGACCATTATTGCAACCGGAAAGACGCATGGCCCAGCAGGCCCTGGAAGCCTACGGGTT
>URYP01000032.1 GCA_900552115.1 uncultured Oscillospiraceae bacterium
CAAAATCACCGTTTATCTTGATAAATAATTTCACCCTGTCCGGTTTCACAATAGAAAAAAATAGTATAAGGGCATTTTTTCCGCGCCAGGTAATAGTTTTTGGAATCAAAGGTGGTTCCGAATTCCATCAGGGTGATGATGTGTTGATAAGCCATAAAATGTTGAATATCCGGATGGGTAACTATGTCATATTGTTCATGAGTTTTTCTTACCACAGAATCACATCCTTCCCTGCATAGTATATCACAGTTTTATTAGAAAAAGAAAAAAATCTAAGTTATCAGAAAAAAATCCCTCTTTACAGGGGCATGGCCTGTTCAGTAAAATGAAAATAGTTCAATGTATGAAACTGTACAAAGGGGGATTTGTATATGGCCCGGATAAGGAATGGCCGCAATCGCGTTTTATCGGGTATATGCGTGATCGGAATGCTGGGTACCATTATGCCGGTTAGCGGCTTTGCAGCGGAGGATAATATGATATCAAAAAATGCCGATTCCGAATGGAAAACGATTCAGTCGATCATCTCCCCGTATACGGCCGAATGGACCGAACCCACCTATGAGGGCCTGATCACCGACCGGGTACCCCATACGGCGCTGCTGGGAAACGGCGACGTGGGCGTGGCTTCCGGCGGAGATGCGTATTCCAAAAATTTTTATATTTCCAAAAGCGATTTTTGGGGCTATAACGACCGCCCCAAGGCCATCGGCGGTGTTTTGCTGAAAACCGCTCAGGACCCGGCACAGGAACCGGTTTCCTTGGCCCTGGGCAAAAAAGTCACCGCCAGCAGCCATCATCCTGATTTTTCCCCGGAACGGATGGTAAGCGGGAAGTGGGCCAGCGGTTACGAGGGCTGGGTCAGCAACGTGGGCAATCCGCAGTGGGCGGAGATTGACCTGGCAGAGAAGGCGGTTTTTAACCGAATCGTCATTAAGCACGACCAAGCGGCCCGTGGGGACGCCAAAAACAATACCAAGTCCTTTACCATTTCGACGCGTATCAATGAGTCGGATGAATGGACAGAGATCTATAAAAATACGGAAAACAAAGAGGCCATTACCGATCTAACATTGGATACGCCGGTTCTGGCTCGTTATGTACGTTTGGACGTTGCCCAGGGGACGGCCGACGGCGATGCGAACCCCCGCGCCCGTATCGGCCAATTTGAGATTTTCGACACATCTCTGGATACTGATGGAGGAGACGGGGAGGGGTCTGCCCCTACTTCCATTTTTCATGAGCAGCAGGATATCCTGAACGCCCGCATTTTGACCGATATGGAACTGGATGGTGTTCCGGTCCATATGGAAACCCGCATGATGGCGAACGATAATCTGCTGGTGACAGCCCTGACCTCAAAAGGCGACGCCCCGGTGAATCTGGTAGCCCAGGCGTGGGCCAAAAGCGACAATCCCTCTATCCCCACCACCGCCAGCGTGACCAATAACCGCGCCACCGTGACCCGTACCCTGCGGGGCGCCAACAGCGGTGACAGCAGCTCTTACAACACGCAGGCGGCGCTCACCACCCAAATTATCGGGGCAGAAGTGACCGCTGCCGATGCCGCGGCTTCCACCGCCGATCTGGCTTTCGCGCTGCCGGCCGGCGAAACGGTGTATATCGTCACTGCGGTGGGCGGCGGTGGGCGTACCTATGATTATCAGAACAGGCTGCAAGGCATTGCTCCGGCCGATCAGGCGGCGGCGCTTTTGGATAAGGCGCAGGCCGACGGCGCGCTGGAACAGCTCGCAGGCGAGCATGCCAAATGGTGGAAAGACTACTGGTCGTCCTCCTATATCCAGCTGGATTCCCGCGATGAACGGCTGCGGGCGATTCAAAAATATTACTATGCCGCGCAGTATGAACTGGGCTGCACTGTCCGCGAGGGCAAAGTAGCGCCCGGTCTGTACGGTATCTGGCACACCACCGATAATCCCAGTTGGAAGTCGGATTATCACCTGAATTACAATTTTATTTCCACTTTCTACGGTTCGGCGGCCGCCAACCGTACCGACCAGCTGCTCCCGGCTGTAGAAGCCATCACGGGATATGTGGAAAACGGCCGGTCGGATATGGCGGCGCTGCAGCGGTTTGTGGGAAACAACGCGGCGGTACGGGAGTTTTTTAATGCCAAAATTGCTGAAGGCTCGATCGACGCCGAAAAGGGGATTGAGGGAGGCGTACTGTTTCCGGTGGGCATCGGTCCCTGGGGAATGGAGCTGGACGCCAGCTATCACAACCAGACCTTCAACGCCCCGTTCAGCGCCTACCCGCTTATTCAGTATTATGAGTATACGCAGGATGAAGATTTTCTGCGAGATGTGCTGTATGAGTATCTCAAACCCATCCTTACCTTCCTGGAAGCATGGGTGGTAAAGAACGAGGAAGGCGTCTACGATATCTATGCGGGATACAACGAAGGCTCTTGGGCGCTCAATTCGGTGGGTGAACTGTCAACATACCGCATGTGCCTGCGGTATGCCATCATGGCCAGCGAAAAGCTGGGGATGGACGCCAGCCAGCGCGAAGTATGGCAGGATCTGCTGGATAATCTGGCGCCGTATACCGTAATGGACTACAATGGCAAGCCAGTGTTTGCCATGGCGAAAGACAGTTACAGCGGCGATAAGTGGCAGGGGCAGCCACTGGCCCCCAATCGACTGACCATGGAACCGGTTTTCCCCGCCGGGGAATTCGGTTATTATTCCGATCCGGAAACATTGGAAATTTTACGCAATACCATGCAGGTTCTGGATGATCAAAACACCTGGCCTGGCATCAACTGTTTCCCGGAGTTGTTTACGCAGGCGCTGATGATCCGGTATGATACCGAAACCGTGGTGGATGAATTGTCGGCCAATATCCAGCGACTGATGCAGGCCAACCTGACCATTGACGATACCACCCATGGGATTGAAAAAGCCGGCGCGACCGAGGCGGTTCATCAAATGCTGCTGACAGAAGATGAAAGCGTTGTGAAAGTGTTCCCGGGCTGGCTGGATAACATGGACGCGACCTTTACCCATCTGCGGACTGCAGGTGCGTTCCTGCTCACCTCCTCCTTCAGCGGGGAGAAGCAGGAGGTGGAATTTGTCACTGTCACCAGCGAGGCGGGTAACCCCCTGACCATCGCTTCGCCGTGGGCGGACGCGGTTGTCACCGACGACAGCGGCAAGGTAATTCCAGCGACGGTGGGATCCGCTCCCAATTATGAGGACGAGGTCACGTACACCTTTGCCACCGAAAAAGGAAAAACCTATCATCTCACCAAGGGTCCCAAGGCGCAGCAGGTGGATAAGTCCGGGCTGCAGGCCGAGATAGACAAGGCCGAAAGCGGCGCGTTGCACGATAATGTGTTTGTTCCCTCTACTTTACAGGCATATCAAAAAGCGATTGCCGCCGCCAAAACGGTGCTGAACAGTTCCGGCGCGACCCAGGGCAACGTGGATACGGCGGTTAGAAGCATCCGTCAGGCGTTTGACAAGCTGGAAATTATGCCGGTAGTGATTGGACGGTTTTCCGGCATGGAACAGACCTATTCAGTCAACAATACCGCCTCCCATAAAGCCCTGCTGTACGCCGATTGGAAGAGCATCGATGGGGGTAAGCCGCTGGATGTGACACAGTACGATCAAAGCAAGCTTTATCTCCAGATGAATGTAAACCTAACCAAAGAGGGAACAGCTTTGTCTGACGGCGCGTTGTTTAATGGCGGCTTTGTAAAGCTGCGCTCCCCGGATGTGACCGGTAAGCCGGGTGACCCGGACGACAAGCCAACCGATCCAAACAGCGAGCATAACGCTGGCTGGGGGCTGGGCGGCCAGGGCTTTACCTGCGGCGACAACCGGCTTTCAATCTGCCTGGCCGATGAGCCGGGTACCACCCGCGGCCGGATCGATTGGAGTCAGGTGGAGCGGATCATCCTGTATATTGACAGCGTTGGCGACAAAGAGGGGCAGTTTACCATGACACTGTCGGATGTGTCTATTGTGGATACCACCCTGTCGGGCCTTAAAAAAGACCTGTTGACCCTTTGGAACACGGATATCGAGGAAAACGCTTATACGGCCGAATCGGTTGAAGCCTGCCAGCAGGCGTTGCAGCAGGCCCAGACCGTCATTAACCGGCTTGAGGCGACGCAAGCAGAAATACAGGAGGCCACGGATACGCTGCGGCAGGCGCTGGATGATCTGGTGCCGGCAGAACCCGAAATCATCCTTGGCGACGTGGATGGAAAAGACGGCGTAACCGCCGCCGACGCGCTGCTGGCCCTGCAGGCGGCCACTGAAAAGATTCATTTGACGAACGGGCAAGCGCTGGCGGCCGATGTGGATGGAAAAGACGGCGTCACAGCCAGCGACGCGCTGCTTATTTTACAGTACGCTACCAAAAAGATTACGGCTTTCCCGGCGAAGAGATAGGATCGGTCTCTGGTCCAAGGGATATTTTACGCTCGTTCGTTATGTACAATATAAAACCGATCTCCTGGAAAGGATATTCCTTTCCAGGAGATCGGTTTTGCCATATTCACGAGACATACCGCGTAGACCCGACGTGGAGACAATGGATTGGCAAAAGCCCATTGGGTTTATTTGAACAAAATAAATGGTCATTGCTAGTAAAATATAAGAAAAAATTGACAATATTGGCTTTGCAAATTATACTATGACTTAAAGAAGAAAGGGGTGTGATTATGGATGGAGAAAATTAAAAAGACGGGCGCGTTGGCTCTGGTGCTGTCCCTGCTACTGACGATATGGCCGGCTATTCCGGTGAGCGCGGAGACCAGCGGCTCCTGCGGAGATAACCTGGCCTGGACGCTGGACGATGAGGGTACTCTGACCATCAGCGGCATAGGGAAGATGGAGAATTATAACGGTTTTTCGCCGTGGAAAAACATGGCGTTATCCCGCGTGGTAATTGAAGAGGGGGTCACCAGTATTGGCAACTGGGCTTTTGTTGGCTGCGAATTCCTTCGGTCGATTTCCTTACCGGATAGCTTAACCCGTATAGGGGACGATGCCTTTTCCGGCTGCGTCAGCCTTGCGGCAATCACCATCCCCAAGAACGTGACCAGCCTGGGGGAGATGATCTTTTTTGGTTGCTGCAGCCTGGCGGCCATAACAGTCAGCAAGGAAAATCCGGTTTTTTCTTCATACGAAGGGGTGCTGTTTAATAAGGAGGGGACACGACTCCTTTACTGTGCGGGAGGAAAAGCGGGGGAGTACGCCATCCCAGACGGCGTAACGGCCATTGCAGACGCTGCTTTTATGGACTGTCTTTTCTTGACGGGCATTACCATCCCGAAAAGCGTCACCGATATTGAAAAGGAGGCTTTTCTTACCTGCTATGTCCTGGAAACCATCACTGTCAGCCAAGAAAACCCGGCTTATTCATCGGAGGCGGGGGTTTTATTCGACAAGAACAAAACCAAGCTTATCCGCTGCCCGGAAACGAAAAGTGGAAAGTATGAGATCCCGGACAGCGTTACCGAGATCGGGTGTTACGCCTTCTTTGACTGTAGAAATCTTACGGAGATTACCATTCCAAACAGCGTCACCACCATTAAAGATCAGGCCTTTTCCTGTTGTTTCAACCTGACAAGTCTAAACGTCCCGGAAGACTTGATTTATTTGGGAGATAGTGCGTTTTCTGGCTGCATGGGTATTACCAATCTCACGATACCGCAAGGGATCACCTACATTCCCTGGGGAGCCTTTTCCAATTGTGAAAACTTGACAAGCCTTACGATTTCGCAAAGCGTAGTAAACATTGGACCGTATGCCTTTGATGGATGTCTCAACCTGAAAAATGTTACCATTTCAGAAAATGTGACAGGCGTGAGCAGGGGAGCGTTTCAAAACTGTTTTGCCTTAACAAGTGTTACCATTCCAGCGAGTGTGGATACAGTTGGCGATCACGCGTTCGGATATTATACTGAAAAATATTCGTCAGAACTGATTCCCGTCCCGGGCTTTACCATTACCGGATACCGCGGCACAGCCGCCGAAGCCTACGCCAGGGAAAACGGGTTTAAGTTTGTTTCAGCCGAACAGCAGGCCCTTGCAAAAGCGCAGGGCAAAGTGGATTCCGGGCTGTATACGCCCGAAAGCGTCGCCGGGCTGGAGGAAGCGATCGAGGCGGCACGGGCGGTACTGGAGGATGAATCGGCTACGCGGGAGGAAATCGACGACCAGATGTCGGCGCTTCAGGCAGCGTTGGAGGGGCTGGAGCTGATTTATCCCCATATCGTCTGGGGTGATGTAGACGGAACAGGAGAGGTGACTCCGGCGGATGCGCTGATGGCGTTGCAGGCGGCAACCGGAAAGATTATCCTGGACGACGAACAGACAGCGGCGGCCAATGTGGACGGACATGGCAAAATCACCTCAGCCGACGCCCTCCTCGTCCTGCAATATGCGACGAAAAAAATCCGTGCGTTTCCTGTAATGACAGCATAGACATTATCTTAAACTGCGGCGCGCTCTTCTTTTTTTCTATGGTGGTACAGTTTCCCCGGCAAAGCAGTCAACGCTTTGCCGGGGATGGTTTTATCCAAACACCGCAAAATTTACATATTTCATAGCAAAAACAATCAGAACAAGCTGCGGAAAGCATGGTATAATAGTCTCAAACCAATGGTTTGGAGCCAAATGTCTTTTGCTAAGCAAAAAACATCGGAAGAATGGTTGTCGCCGCGAGGCGGCTCCTGCGCTGGGGCGCACCTCCATTCTTCTGGTTATGTTAACAGGTTCTGAGCTATTGAATGATACAGGCTGTTTGAGCCGCAGAAAGGACGATAATAATGGGAAGAGCGACCACCAAGCCAGACTTGATCCGGTCAGCGGACGAACAGTTTGAAGCGATGTGGAAACTAATGGACTCTCTGACGGAAGTGGAGCGAAAAACGGATTTTAACTTCGGAGACGATCCTAAAAAGAAAGAGGCGCATTGGCAGCGGGACAAAAATCTGCGCGACATTCTGGTGCATCTGTACGAGTGGCACCAACTGCTGCTGGACTGGGTGAAGGCCAATCAGAACGGAGAAGCCAGACCGTTTCTGCCGGAGCCTTACAACTGGAAATCGTATGGACAGATGAATTGCGGGTTTTGGGAAAAGCATCAGTCCACCTCGTATGAGGACGCCCGGCGCCTGCTGCTTGAAAGCCACAAAAACGTTATGGCCCTGATCGAGACGTTTTCTAACGACGAGCTGTTTGAGAAAAAACATTTTAATTGGACGGGAACCTCTTCCCTGGGGTCCTATTGTATTTCCGTTACAGCCAGCCATTATGATTGGGCCATGAAAAAATGTAAGGCCCACCGCAAAGCCTGTAAAGACCTCCCCACAGCATAACGCCGACTGCGGCGTATTATATGTGACGCTTGGTTCCGCCGCCGCCCGGATTATCGGGCGGCGTTTTCTGTTTCGTCTACATTCTCATTTTTTACAGCTGCGGCAAATTCGTATTTGACAGAACTGGAAAAATTTAGTATAATCAAATCAAAAAATGGCGAAAACGGCCGATCGTCCCCACTCAGCGGGGTACGGTTTGCCGTGGTATTAAGTCTAAGGGAGATGGGACGAATGGGTAAATTGTATGATTCACTTCTGGAACGGAAACTAAAAGGAGAGGCCTTGGATTATAATGACCTCACCGATGACGACATGTATACCCTTATCGTCACGGAGGGCTGTCTCAATCGCCAGATTGCTGAACTTTACAGCATTTCCCTCAGCAAAGTTTCCGCTTTACGCAAAAAGTCCGGCGTAAGCTTATATCAGGCCGTCAACGAAAAAGCGATCAACGACCCGGAGCTGCTGAAACGCTACCACGCCGCGATCAAAGAATACCGGCAGGCGATGGAAGCCGCCAGGGAGCTCGCTGAAAAACGGGAAAATTCATGAGGCCTTTTATACGGTTATCCTGCACCGCTTCGGACATATCCGAAGCGGCTTTTTTGTCTATATGAGAATGGGTATCATAAACGAGCCGCCATGCATAGAATGAGATAAAACCAATGCATGATAAGGAGTTTATTTATGAACAGAATTCCCCTGGAACCAGCGGCCGAGGCCGTCAGCATACAAAGCTCCGTTCCGCCGCTTATTTTTCAGCTTCCTCCGGAAGAGGGACGTCGGGTGCTAGAAACCGCTCAGGACGAGCCTGTGCGGATGTGCCCCGCCAGTATTGCCTGTATACAGGCGGACGACGGATGCGGGGTGCAAATACCCGTTTATCTGGTAACCCCGCGACATTGCTGCACCATTAAAAATGTCATTTATTATATTCATGGAGCGGGCTGGGTCTTCGGCAGTTTCCATACTCATGAAAAGCTGGTGCGTGAGCTGGCCGCTCGCACCAATTCCCTGGTGGTCTTCCCCGAATATACCCGCGCCCCGGAAGCGCGCTATCCCGTAGCCATTGAACAATGCTACCACATTATGTGCAGCCTGCCCGAATTGCTCTGCCGGCGGTTTCCGGATATCGATTTCGATACCCTGACCGTGTCGGGCGACAGCGCCGGCGGCGCCATGGCCATCGCCATGGCCCTGATGGCCAAGGAACGCTGCGGCCCGAATATTCAAAAGCTGCTGCTGTACTATCCTGTGACCAACGCCTGTTTTGACACGCCGTCCTACTGCCAGTTTGCCTGCGGCTATTATCTCTACCGCGAGGGCATGAAGTGGTTTTGGCAGCAATACGCGCCGGTCGACAAATGCCGCCGGGATATCACCGCCTCTCCCCTGCGGGCCACGGTTGACGAGCTCCGCGGACTGCCGCAGACCATGATTATAAACGGAGAAGCCGACGTGCTGCGGGATGAGGGTGAAGCCTTTGCCAAAAAGCTGCGTACCGCTGGGGTGGATGTGACCGCCGTTCGTATTCAGGGCATCATCCACGACTTTGTTATGCTGAATTCGCTGGATCAGACAGACGCCTGCCGCGCTGCCATGGATCTGTCCACCGGATGGATTAACCGAAAAAACGGCTGCCCGGTGTGCTGCTGACCACAACGGCTGTCTTATAAAAAGCGAACGGAGGTTTATCCGTTCGCTTTTTTTGCTATTGCGGTTATAAGCATAGGCTCCCGACTATCGGCGTGAGCCATTGGGATAATCCCTGAGGGGATTTTCCATTTATTCGTTCTGAAAGGAGGCAAAAATCCCCTTCTCTTGTGGTGAACGGCTCTGCCAGCAGCTGATAAACCGCCTTGCTAATCGCCGACCACGGTGCAATACAATGCACGCCAGCCCTTTTCTTCTTTTATGCGCTCAGGCCGCGCGGGCCTCTCCTTTCTTGTGAAAGAAAGGAGGCAAAGATCACTGGGGAAACCCTTTCGAGTGGGTTTCCCCAGACCCCATCCGAGAACGACCAAAGGGTCTGTGACCCTTTGGAAACCCGTTGAGTTACTTTGAAGCCATAAGTTGAGTGTTACCGCTTATCCTTAGATCCGTGGGTTTACTTATTGGTTTGTAGAAATACATGCGCTGCGACAGTTGGAACGATGCGCATAGTCTCCCGCCGTTAGGTGGGGAGACTATGTGCGGCCTGAGCGGAAAAAGAATCATAATTGAAAATGGGGGCTTGACACTTAGTTCTAAGTGTGGTATGGTATTCAATGTCAAAAGGATACACGAGTAGAAACAACCGCAACAATGGCGGACGGGTGATGGCCTATAAGGGGCCCTGCATCGACAGCAGTCATTGACCCCAAAGGCGGGGAATGGTGCGCGCCACCATAACGGCAGGCAGGCGGTTTGTTTCAAGGTGTTTCATTGACACTATCCCTTTATATGGTGTATTATGGATTCACAACCATATAAGGGGGGCTTTAATAAGTGGCGTTTGACAAAGTCCGCTACGATTATGAGTATGGCCGTGCACATTATGACGTTATAAAAGCGACCATTCCCAAGGGTAAAGCCAGCAGCGTAAAAGCGGAGGCTGCGGCCCGAGGTATCAGCGTATCGCAGTTGATAATTGATGCGTTGGAAAATTGTTACGGATTGGATTTAGGTAAGTAACCATAGGCGGGCAATTCCCGCTTTAGGTTACATACACTTAGTCCTAAGTCATTAAACGCCAAATATAGGCAAAGATTATTACCCGGCTTATATTCTGTGAGCTAGGGTAAAACTCCCGCAACAATTTAGAAAGGATGTTGAAACTATGATCATGAAAAAAGTAAGCCCGGATGCCTATGAAGCCCTGAAACGCAGCCTGCGGGAAACGGCACATATTGAGCCGATGGACGCGGGCTATACGGTGGATATGTGCATCTCCGGCGTAAACTATGCCGTGAAGCTGGTGCTGGAAAGACACAACCAAGTGGCGGTGATACAGGCCAGCCGGATCGACCGCTACCGCAGCGGACAGGGAGACCGGCTCATCGTGAACGGCGCGCTGTTAAATGCGTTTCTCGAAATCCTCACCTATCAGGCCGTAAACTAAGTTATATACGATCGGATAATAGAGCGGACGGATAAGGACATGGCCCAGTCATCCTATTTTGATGCGGCCTTGCCCCTGCCGTCCGCCCTATTTTTAATATAAGTAAAAATATGGTAGAAAAATTCATAAATCGTGACTATACTACTAATTATAAAGTAAAGGCCGGTGTTGTCCGGCGGTAAAGGGGCGGAGCTATGAGCGAAACGCTGTATGAAAATGGACCGATTATCACTATGGAGCCGGAGCCGGCTGAAGCCGTGCTGACACGGGACGGGCGCATCGTATTCGCCGGAACGCGGGAGGATGCCCGGGCTCTGGCCGCAAAGGATGCACGGCGGGTGGACTTGGACGGCCGCGCCCTGCTGCCTGCTTTTATCGATTCACATGGCCATTTTGCGGGATACGCCACCTCGCTGTTGCAGGCGCGGCTGGAGAACGCCGTCAGCCTGGAGGAGATGGGGGAGCGCATCCGGGCCTTTATCCGGGAAAACGCCGTGCCGGCGGGCGAATGGGTCATGGGCAAAGGCTACGACCATAACATGTTGCTCCCCGCACGTCATCCCAGCCGGAAATGGCTTGACCGGGTGGCGCCGAATCATCCGGTCATATTGCAGCACCAGTCAGGGCATATGGGCGTGCTCAACACCATGGCGCTGGAACGGTTGGGCGTCGATGAGGATACGCCTTCCCCGGAGGGTGGCCGGATCGAGAAGGATGCGGCGGGCTGCCTGACCGGCTATATGGAGGAAAACGCTTTTCTACAGTATCAAAAACGCGCGCCCATGCCCACCGCCGACAAGCTGGCGGGGGCGTTTGACCGGGCGCAGGCCCGGTATGCGTCTTATGGCATCACCACCGTGCAGGAGGGAATGCTGGTGGAGGAGCTGACCGGTCTGTACGCTGCCTATCTGGATACAGGGCGGCTGAAGCTGGACGTGGTGGCCTATATGGATATGGCGTCAAACCGGCATATAAAAGAGATGTTCGAGGCGTATATGGACGGCTACCGCCGGCATTTCCGCATCGGCGGGTATAAGATGTTTCTGGACGGTTCCCCGCAGGGGCGCACCGCGTGGATGCGTACACCTTACACGGGGGCGGATGAACAGGGGTATCCGGTGTTGAGCGACGAGGAGGCGGAGGCCCGCATCCGCACCGCGCTTACAGAAGGCCGCCAATTGCTGACCCACTGCAACGGGGACGCCGCCGCGGCACAGTATCTGTCGGCTTACCGGCGGGTATCGGAGGGGATGCCCGGCCACGCGGATATCCGGCCGGTCATCATCCACGCCCAGCTTCTGGGCACCGACCAGCTCCCGGAGGTAAAGGCGCTGGGTGTGATTCCCTCCTTTTTTGTGGCACACGTTTTTCACTGGGGAGATGTGCATATCCGCAACTTCGGGAGGGAACGGGCGTCCGCTATCAGCCCGGCGGCGGCCGCCGGCCGGGAAGGCATCCGCTACACCTTCCATCAGGATGCGCCGGTGATCGAGCCGGACATGATGGAAACGGTCTGGTGCGCGGTGAATCGCCTCACGGGCAGCGGTGTCTGCCTGGGGCCGGAGCAGCGGGTGCCGGTGGAGGACGCTTTAAAAGCGGTTACCCTAAACGCCGCCTGGCAGTATTTTGAGGAGCAGGAGAAGGGCAGCATCCGGGCGGGGAAACGCGCGGATCTGGTGATCCTTGACCGCGACCCGCTGAAAGTCGATCCTTCCGCACTGCGTACGGTCCGGGTGCTGGAAACGGTTAAAGACGGCGAAACCATTTATAAGGCGTGAGGGAATGAAGAGTATGGTCTGGCAGGCGGCGGCCATGTTCATTTTGCTGGCCTTTTATACGGTATATATAGGCAAAATGCTGGCGCAAAAGAAAAAAGGGATTCAAACCGACCATATGGCACGCGGAAAACAAAAGAACAAGGCGTTTTATATCGAGCTTTTTATGAAGGCCGCGACATATGGCGCCGTGGCGGCGGAGTTGGCGAGTATCCTGTTTGATACCTCGGTCTTTCCGGCGGCTGTTCGTGCGGCGGGACTGGTATTGGGTGTTTGCGGCGTCGTAATTTTCTCTTTGTCCGTATGGACCATGCGCGATAACTGGCGGGCGGGTATTGCTCCGGCGGACAAAACGGAGATGGTGACGGCCGGCGTCTACCAGTTCAGCCGCAACCCGGCTTTTCTGGGCTTTTACCTGCTTTACGGGGGCCTGCTGCTCGCGTTTTTTAACGGGATTCTGCTGGCGGTTACCCTTTTGGCCGGTATCATGCTCCATTTACAGGTGTTGCAGGAAGAAGCGTACCTGCCGACCGTATTTGGAGAGCCCTATATAGCCTATAAAAATAGAGTAAAGCGGTATTGGGGACGTCATTAAGCCTTGGCCAATACGGCCGGGGCAGTATAAGGAGTGGGGAATATGTGGGACTTTTTGAGGAAAATTAAGGTGGACGCGACCCTGTCGGCGATTTTGTGCATCGTGCTGGGGGTCGTGCTGGTGATCTGGCCGCGTATTGTGGGCAACGTGTTCTGCTACGTGGTGGGCGGCGCCCTGCTGATCAGCGGCATCGCCTACATGGTCACCTATTTTAAACAGCGGGAAAATACATCGCTGTTTCAGGTGGATTTTTTACTGGGACTGGTGTTCAGCGTGCTGGGCGTGTGGATTATCCTGCGCCCCGACATGGTGATTTCACTCATCCCGATCCTGTTCGGCATTGTCATCCTGCTGCACGGCTTTGCCAATATCCAGCAGTCGCTGAACCTGAAAAAGGCGGGCTATGCCAAATGGGGCGCGGCGCTGGCGGTGGCCATTATTACGGTGGCGTTCGGCGGGGTGCTGCTGTTCCAGCCGCTGATGGCGGCGGACGCCGCGATCATGCTGCTCGGCATCGGGCTGATCTTTGACGGCGTGTCGGATTTATGGATGATATCGCGGATATCCAAATACAGCGGCGGACGCTGACGCGGAAACAGGGGAGGAGGGGCCGATGGAACGTGCGGTACTGATGGACCGGCTGCGCAAAGTGGTGTGGTGTCTGGTCCTGTTGAGTTTTGTTATTCCTATTTTGTTTTTGACCTATAAAATCATCATTGCCCCGGCCAGCCTGGAAACCGGTGAACCAACCCGGCTGAAAAGCGATTATGTTCTCATGCTGGTACAATGCATGTTGGGGCTCATCGCCATGCTGCTGCCGGTGATCCTAGCCCGCCGGTTCGAGTTCCGTCTGCCCTCAATCATCTACTTTATGTTTGTCATCTTCCTTTACTGCGCCATATTCCTGGGAGAGGTGCGGTCGTTTTATTACACGGTGCCCCACTGGGATACCATTCTGCACACCTTCAGCGGCGGTATGCTGGGATCGCTGGGGTTTACCCTGGTTTCCTGGCTCAATAAGGATGAACACACCTCCACCCGGCTGTCCCCGCTGTTTGTCGCCATCTTCGCGTTCTGCTTTGCGGTGGCGCTGGGCACGCTGTGGGAAATATACGAATTTACCTTTGACGGCGTTCTGGGCCTGAACATGCAGAAGTTCATGCGGGAGGACGGTACGCAGCTGATTGGACGGGCGGCGCTGACCGATACCATGAAGGACCTTTGCGTCGACGTGCTGGGTGCGCTGGTGGTATCCGCGGTCGGCTTTGTGTCCCTGAAGGTACGGCATGGCAAATTTGAAAATTTGGGCGGCGCTCCGTCGGCGGCGGAGCAAAACGACGAGAAGTGAGAAAAGGAAACCCGACAAGGGTTTCCCTTTTCTTTTGCCCATGCGCGGCGGTTTACAAACCCGGGGGACGTATGGTACAATAGTCTCAAAAGCTTTGCTTAGCAAAAAGTCTTTAGCCAAGAAAAAGACTTCGGAATAATGGTTGTCGCCGCGGTCGGCTCCTGCGCCGGGGCGCGCCTCCATTCTTCTGGTCTCTACAAAATTTATGGTATAATGGCCTGAGGGGCGCGGCCTTTTAGGCCTTCCCGCTTTACGATACGGACGGCGGCCGGTGCCAAACCTTTCGCCGGACTTTGGATGAAAAGGAGTTATCCGTATGAATACTGATGTTCGGTCCGCGTTTAAAAATGGAATGACCACAATAAGGCGCTGGATGCGGGAAAAGCCTCGCCAGGCGGTGGCCGCGGCGTCGGCGCTGGCTCTGGTAGCCCTGTCGGCAGGGGCGCTCCTGTCCGCCCCGAAACAGGCAGAAGTGCCGCCGCCCGCCGATACGCCGCAGACCTCGGATACCGATATCTCCCATGCGCCCGGCAGTCTGGACGCCAAGCTGGCGGCGCTCAAAAAAGCGGCGATTTCCAATCCAAACATAAATGATCAATTAAAAAAGAACATGGGCTATCAAAGCGAACAGGCGCCGTACGTAGTGTTTTTTTCGGCCACCGCCGGGGAGGAGAGGGCCATGGTGCTCTCGGGTACGGGAAAAACCGTAGAGGATGCCTGGCAGGCGGCGGAAGATGCCCTGCAGGCGTATGTGAAAACGCAGGAGAAACGGATGCGCTGGGTACGGGCGGATGTGGTCAATCATGTGGAAATGGCGTCTTCCGCCTCCCTGGCGGAAACGCTGGCCTCTTATCGAGAGGGAACTTTCCGCCAGGGTATCGCATTTGACAACGCGTTTGCATTCGCCCTGCTGGAAACGGAACTGAACGCGGGCTCAATTATAGATTATGATAACCACAGCGTCAGCCTGCAAAATGCCAACATTTATCTGGCAAATGCGGGACGGGAGGGCGTGTCGGTGATGCCGAACACGGTGCTGCTGTTTACCACCGCCGGATATTTCTGCGATGAAAACGACGATGTGGTTCCCCTGTCCACGGAGGGAACCTCCTATGGCCGGCGGGTAATCGACAAAGTGGATAAAAGCATGGCCGAAGACCTGGTTTCGGGCGGGACGCGGTATCTGGTCAGCGCCCTGCGGGACGAGGGACAGTTTTTATACGGGTACCTGCCGGCCTCTAACCGGCGGCTGGTCAATTACAACATGGTGCGCCACTGCGGCACTATCTGGAGCATGTGCCAATCGCAGAAGCTGACGGGCGACGACACGCTGAAGCTGTCGATAGATCAGGCAATCGAATATTTAAAAACTAAAATTCAGACCAAAGACGGGGCGGCCTATCTCACATCGGACGATAAAACGGAAATCAGCCTGGGCGGAAACGCCCTTGCCGTCCTGGCGCTTGTGGAATATGGTGAGGCTTTTGACACAAAGGAATACGACGAGTTGGTTACGCAGCTGGCCACGGGTATCCTGAATATGCAAAACGCGAAAACCGGACAGTTCAGCCATGTGCTGAACGCATCGGACTATAGCGTTAAAAAGGCGTTCAGCACCGTGTTTTACGACGGCGAGGCGACGTTCGCGCTGGTAAGGGCCTATGCCCGTACCAAAGATGAGCGGTTTTTGAACGCCGCAAAAGCGGCGGCCGATTGGATGGTGGATGAAAAATACGAGCAGCACGGCGACCACTGGGTAGCCTATGCCATGAACGAGCTGACCAAATACGCGCCGGACGAGGCCTATTTTACACTGGGGCTTAAAAACGCACAGGAAAATATGGAAGCGATTCGCCGCCGGTCAACCACCTCGCCCACCAGTCTGGAACTGCTGATGGCTACCTTTGAGATGGTGGACCGCATTGAAACAAACAAGATTAAAGTCGGTTATTTGTCCTCCTTTAATGAAAAGGTGCTTTTTAAAACCATTGGGGAACGGGCACTGGTCATGCTGGACGGTTATTTTTTCCCGGAAACAGCCATGTATATGGAGCATCCGGAGCGGGTGGTCTACACTTTTTTTGTCCGGCAGGATCGGTTCCGCATCCGTATTGACGATGTGCAGCATAATCTGGGGGCGTATTACGCCTACATCCGCAATTATGACAAATGGCAGAAAGCGGCCGGTTGATGGGGGATAGCCATGAATGAATCGGAAACCATTGTCAACATTGGGGTGGTCGCCCATGTGGACGCGGGCAAGACCACGGTGACGGAACAGCTGCTGTTTGGGGCCGGAGAACTCAGGCAAACGGGCAGTGTGGACAGCGGCACCACCCAAACGGATTGTTTGGCGATTGAACGGCAGCGGGGCATATCGGTGCAGGCGGCTTCGGTGTCCCTGCACACGGGCGGTAAACGGATCAATCTGATCGACACGCCCGGCCATGTGGATTTTGCCGGAGAGGTGGAGCGGGCTCTGCGGGTGCTGGACTGGGCGGTTGTGGTGGTGTCGGCGGTCGAGGGCGTGCAGGCGCAGACCGATGTGCTGCTGGAGGCGCTGGAGCAAACCGGTACACGGAAAATTCTGTTTATCAATAAAATTGATCGCGCCGGCAGCCGGTCAGTGGAAGTCTTTAAAGAACTTCAGGAACGGCTGGATTATCGCTGCCTGGCGCTGAATATGGTGCTGCAAGAAGGGGCGCGTTCCTGTGCGGTGGACGAGCGGCGTCTGTCCGATCCCGCTATGCGGGAGGATACGGTAACGCTGCTGGCGGAATACGACGATACCCTGCTCGACCGTTATTTGTCGGATGAACCACTCGACGACGCGGTGTTGGAATCCGCCCTTATCCGGCAGATGCAGGAGGGGCGGATCGTACCGGTGCTGTACGGCTGTGCGGCGCAGGGCGTGGGGATCAACCACCTGCTGTCTCTGCTGGGCACGGCCGCGCTCCCGGTCAAAAACCGGAACGACGACGCTCTGTCGGGCGTGGTGTATAAAATCACCCACGACAAGGCCATGGGAAAAATAGCGCACGTGCGGCTGTTCGGCGGGCGCATCCGCAACCGGGACAGTCTGCCGCTGAACGGCGCGGACGAAGCGGAAAAGGTGACGCAGATCCGGCGGTTTTCCGGCGCGCGCTGGACGGATATTGGCGAAGTGGGCCGGGGGGATATTGCGGCGCTGTGCGGCCTATCCTCGGTTAAAATCGGCGATATCATAGGCGAGGTATCCGACACGCCGGTCTGCCGGCTGACGGCGCCGCTGCTGAAGGTACAGGTTTTGCCGGCCGGCCCGGACGAGCTGATGGAGATGCTGGGGGCGCTGCAGGAACTGGCGGAGGAAGATCCCCTGCTGGAAACCGAGTATCTGCCGGACGAAAAAGAAATTCATATACAAATCACCGGTACCATACAGCTCGAAGTGCTGGAGGCGCTGCTGCGGGAGCGGTATGGCCTGTCCGTATCCTTTTCAAAGCCTTCGGTTATTTATAAAGAAACCCCCTCCACGAAAGGAGAGGGATTTGAAGCGTATACCATGCCTAAGCCCTGTTGGGCCGTGATCCGACTGCTGATTGAGCCGGCTCCGCGCGGCTCAGGGCTTACATACCGTTCGGTTACGTCGCCGAAAGACATGGCCTACCGTTACCAGACCCATGTTGAAACGGCTCTGCCACGCGCGCTGAAACAGGGGCTTTACAACTGGGAAGTCACCGACCTCAAGGTGACGCTGATCGGCGGGCAGCACCACCATATTCACACCCATCCTCTGGATTTTTTCCTGGCTACGCCGATGGCGGTGATGAACGGGCTGCAAAATACGGGCACCACCCTGCTGGAGCCGATGCTGCTCATGCGGATATCCGCGCCGGAGGATGGCCTTGGCCGGATAATCGGCGATATGATCGCTATGCGGGGAACGTTTGATTCCCCGGTGATCCGGAGCGGCATGGCGCATCTGGAGGCACGGGTGCCGGTGGCCACCTCTCTGGATTATAGTGTTAAACTGGCCGCGCAGACCTCTGGGCGAGGGACGATCAGCGCACGATTTTGCGGCTATCAGGACGTAGCGTTGGAACTTGGCGCTGTCGCCAAACGGCGGGGAGTCAACCCGCTCGACCGTGCCAAATGGATTCTTGCCAACCGCAGCGCCATGACTATGGGTCTGTGAGCTTACAGGTTGTTCAGGTAAAAACCGAGATTCAGGTAGGCGGCAAACAGAATCCAGAGCAGATAGGGCAGCATCAGCCAGTAGGCCGCCTGGTTGATCGGCCGGAATTTTTTCATGGTCCAGGACACCAGCGCAATCAGCAGCAGCAGCCAGAAAAACGCAAATAGCCGCCACTGAAGCCGGAAGAAAAAGAACGTCCACAGCACATTGACGCCGAGCTGCCAGTAATAGGCGCGCAGCGCGGCGGGAGTGGCCGGGTCCTTGGTGTTCCATATAAGATAGGCCGCCACGCCCATGGCAATATACAAAATGGCCCACACCACGGGAAATACCCAGCCGGGCGGGGTCAGGGGCGGCTTCACAAGCCCTTCAAAGCTGGAATTTCCACCCAGGAAACGGCTTAACGCGCTGGCGGCCAGGGTACCCAATACAAAAGCGGCCAGCGCACCGGGGTGCAGCGCATAACGGCGTTTTTCAAGATCCGGCATCATCATCACACTCCTCGGGATAGTGTATGCAGGGGAAGCGATAAATATAAGAGAATATGCGACAAACGGGCCATTTTCAAGGTTTACAGGGCAGCAGTTGATTCCACTGCTGCTTTTTTATTTATTTTTGTAACATAACCGGATCGGATCCGTCTAATCAGTGATTGTTGAACCGAAGGGGGTGATGAGGTGGCGGCGGACTTTGAACGACTCTATATTACCTATTATATGCAGGTTTATTCGTATATGATGACGCTGACAAAAAACCAGGATGTGTCGGAAGAGATTACCCAGAAAACGTTTTTTAAGGCGATGACATCCGGCGGCCGCTACCGGGGGGATGCGTCCGAGTTCACCTGGCTGTGCGCCATTGCCAAGAACCTGCTGGCGGATGAATTCCGGGCACAGAAGAAAGCCGGCCCGCTTTCGGCGGATGAAACGGCTGGATGGAATGTGGAAGAAGCGCTGGCCGACGCGGACGCGGCTTTCCGAATCCACCAGGTGTTGCACGATTTGGAAGAACCGTATAAAGAAGTGTTTCAATTAAGGGTATTCGGGGAATTGTCCTATAAAAAAATCGGCATACTGTTCGGAAAAACCGAAAACTGGGCCCGCGTTACCTGTCATCGCGCCCGGCTGAAGATCAAGGAAAGGATGGAAGAACCATGAACAATTCGTGTGAAATTATCCGGGACCTGCTGCCCCTTTATCATGATAACGTGTGCAGCGAAACGAGCAGGCGGATGGTAGAAGAGCATCTTGGCGAGTGCGACGCCTGCAAGACCGTGCTCGAAAATATGGAGGATACCACTTATGACGACCGTTTGCAGAAGGAAAGAGGGCAGGTCGTTGGACATTATACCAAAACCGTTCAGCGCAAATCCCTGACCGCCGGACTGGCCATCGCGGCTGTGCTGATCGTTCCCGTTTTGGTCTGCCTGATTGTCAATATCGCGGCCGGCCAGGCGCTGGACTGGTTTTTTATAGTGCTGACGTCCCTGATGACGCTGGCGTCGCTTACAGTGGTCCCCCTGATGGCCGGCTCAAAAAAGGGACTGTGGACATTGGGCAGCTTTACCGTGAGCCTGTTGCTCCTGCTCCTGACATGCTGCCTTTACACTGGAGGCGACTGGTTGCTTGTCGCCAGTACCGCCTGCCTGTTTGGCCTGACGGTCGTCTTTTTGCCGTATGTCCTCAAGAAGCTCCCCCTGCCGCGGCATAAGGGTCTGATCGCCATGGCGGCGGATACGGTCCTGCTCTATCTGCTGGTCGCCGTCTGCGGCTTATATGGCGCCTCCGCGACGTATTGGCGTCCGGCCCTCCTGATCACCACGGTTTGTGCGGTTTTCGCGTGGGCGCTGTTTGTCCTTATCCGTTATCTGCGCGCCAATGGATTGGTGAGAGCGGGCCTGTGCACATTACTCGGCGGATGCTTTGCCTCTATGATCCACGATATTATTTATGGGATTACGGAAGGCGTCTGGCGGGTCAGCATGGCAGGGGCCGACCTGATGCGCTGGGACAGCGATGCCCTGATAAACGCCAATTCGTATCTGCTCTTTCTCATAACAGGCACCGTGGTTGGGCTGGCGCTGCTGCTGGCCGGCCTCCTTCGCCGGCGTCCGGCCGGAAGATAACGCCTAAGGTATTGCCAGGGCGGATTATCTATGGTATACCTATTCCATACGAAGGAAGGAGGACGGAGCATGACGATACGACGCAAAGACCGGGAGCGGGACCGCGCGTTTGCCCTGGCGGTGGTGGATACCTGCGAATGGGCGGTGCTGTCCATGATCGACCCCCAGCAAAAGCCATATGGCGTACCGGTTTCGATTGTACGGGATGGGGACTGCGTGTATTTTCATACCGCCCTGCGGGGGCGGAAGATCGATTGCCTGCGGCAATGCCCGCGGGTATGGGTGTCCTGCGTGGGGTATACCCGCCGTTTCAAGCACGAATTTACCACGGCTTACGATGCGGCCATGATCGGCGGCACGGCGGAGGAAGTAACGGAGGAGGCGGAGAAAATACGGGTGCTCCGCCTGCTCTGCGAACGGCATACGCCTGCCCATATGGAGGCATTTGACGGAGAGATCGCCCATAGCCTGGCCCGTACCGGCTTGTGGAAAATCCATATCGACACGATTACCGGAAAGCAAAAACCGGACACCGAAGCGGACGTGTAAAACCGCACCGTTCGAAGGGGATTTAATTTTATCAAAATCGGTCGATTTTTTGGCCCGGCTTCCTTGAAAAGCCGGGCCGTTTCCTGTATAATGAATAAAATTACTGGAGTGGGAGAGGACAGGGCTCATGATGGACAAGGTAGGATTCGATAACGACCAATATTTGCGGATGCAGTCGGAACATATACGCGACCGGATTTCCCAGTTTGGCGGCAAACTGTATCTGGAATTCGGCGGCAAGCTGTTTGATGATTTCCACGCGTCCCGTGTCCTGCCGGGTTTTCAGCCGGACAGCAAGCTGCGGATGCTGATGCAGCTTCGGGAGCAGGTGGAAGTGGTCATCGTTATCAACGCGGCGGACATTGAAAAGAACAAGCTGCGCGGCGACCTGGGCATTACCTATGACCTTGACGTCATCCGCCTGGTGGATTGTTTTCGCGCCATCGGCCTGTACGTGGGCAGCGTGGTCATGACCCGTTACCAGGCCCAGCCGGTAGCCGACGCGTTCCAGAAACGGCTGGAGTCGCTGGGCGTCAAGGTATACCGTCATTACTCCATCGAGGGTTACCCGTCCAACATCGCCCATATCGTCAGTGACGAGGGATACGGCCGCAACGAATACATTGAAACCACCCGCGAGCTGGTGGTGATTACCGCGCCCGGCCCCGGCAGCGGCAAAATGGCCACCTGCCTTTCCCAGCTCTTCCACGAAA
>URYP01000033.1 GCA_900552115.1 uncultured Oscillospiraceae bacterium
ATGAATCAACTATAAAAGTTTCTTTCTTATCCCCAAACGCTCCATTTAGACTTTTAAAGCCGGGAGCCCAATTTGAGTTGTATGAAGGCAGGAAGTATGTGGCGCAAGGAATTATAAAAGAAACGGTTTAGAAGACATGCTGAATTTGGCGATTAAAAAGTAAAATATGGAGAATCCATTATGAGTATCCACCTAATTTTAGAAGACATAATGGAGGGTTCAAATCCTGCCGCCGAAAAGTCGAAAATATCTTTTTTATGTGTCTGTCACAAATTCTCGGCGCATTCATTCCATTTTTCATGTGCTTCTTCCCTAACCCGCTAAACGGTATGTTTAGCGGGTTTTCTTTTATTCTAAACACTAATGTACCTGTAACCATCTCCTGCCGTGCCGCGGCGCTTTTTCCAACAACCAGCGGCTTGCATTTTTGCCCCGAAAACGCTATGATAAACAAAATGACTATGCCGCCTAAATTACAGTTAAGGAGGATGGGAATGGACAGCGCCTCAATACTGGTGGTGGAGGACGACAGCGATATCAGCCGTCTCCTCTGCACGATTCTGACAAAAAACGGGTATACGGTAACCGCCGCCTATTCGGGAAGCGAGGCGGAGATGCGCCTGTCGACGAACACACCTTATGACCTGATCCTGCTGGATTTAATGCTTCCCGGCCTGACGGGGGAAGACCTGCTGGCCGCCATCCGACGCGATAAAATTATGCCCGTCATCGTGATTTCGGCTAAGGGACAGCAGGACAAGCTACATGTGCTGGGGCTTGGCGCGGACGACTTTATCAGCAAGCCCTTCGATATTGAAGAGGTTTTGGCGCGGGTGGAAGCGCAGCTGCGCCGTTACAAGCGGTTCACCCCGCCTGCCGGGCAGGAACCGCGGCTGCGGTATAAAGAGCTTGTGCTGGATACGGAAGGCGCGTCGGTTACCGTCCGGGGCATCCCCATCTCTTTAACGGCGCGAGAGCTGGCCATCCTGTCCCTGCTCATGGCTCATCCAAACAAGGTGTTTACCCGCGCCAATCTTTTTGAATCGGTCTGGCAGGACGCGTTTATGGGGGACGACAATACCATTAACGTTCACATTAGCAACCTGCGCGCCAAAATCGCCCGCGCTGACCCGGATAACGAGTATATCAAAACCGTATGGGGAATCGGCTTTAAAATGCAGGAACTATAACAGGAGGATATGATTTGTTTTGTATCATATCCTCCTGTTTTATCTTTAGTCTTTTTTAAGATTTTCTTTAAGGCGTCTTGTTAAATGCGGATTACAATAGGGGCATCTTATTGAATCGGGAGGAATGAACGTGGCTGAAAATGTATTGGTAACACGCAGGCTGTGTAAACAGTATGGCCCGGCTATAGCTGTCGATCACATCGATATGCGTATCGAAAAAGGCCAAATTTACGGACTGGTCGGCAAAAATGGAGCGGGTAAAACAACGCTCATCCGCATGATAACGTCGCAGTCGGTACCTACCTCCGGCGAAATCGAATTGTTTGGTGCGACTGGCAAATCGCTTGGCCGGATGCGGGCGCGTACCGGCGCCATAGTGGAAACCCCCAGTTTTTATCCTTATTTAACGGCTTCCCAAAACCTTGAATACTATCGTTTGCAGCGAGGCATAGCGGTAAAAAACTGCGTGGAGGACACCCTGGAGATGGTGGGCCTGGCGGATACAAAAGATAAAAAATTTAAAAATTTTTCCCTTGGTATGAAGCAACGGCTGGGACTGGGGCTGGCCATCATGAGCCAGCCGGATCTCCTGCTGCTGGATGAACCCATCAATGGGCTGGACCCTATGGGCATTATTGAGTTCCGGGATATCCTGCTGCAACTCAACGCGGACAAAAACATAACAATACTCATCTCCAGTCACATCCTGAGCGAACTGTCCAATTTGGCCACCCACTATGGCTTTATTGAAAAGGGCCGTATGATACAGCAGATCTCCGCAAAAGAGATCAGCGAACGCTGCCGTGAATGCCTGGAACTGGTGGTCGATGACACCACCCGCGCCGCTGTGGCCCTTGAGCAGCGACTAAACTGTGAGGAATATGAAATTTTCCCGGAAAATACGATCCGCATATATTCTTTTTTGAAAGAGCCGGCCCTGGTCACCCGAGCGCTTACGGACAGCGGCGTCGCCATTTCGGCGATCAACACGCATGGAAGCAATCTGGAGGAGTATTACCTGAGCCTTTTGAAACAGGCCGACGGTGCGGAAAGGAGGGGGTCGGAATGCTGAATGTAATTAAAAGTGAAATTTATAAAACCCGGCACCGCGTATATTTATTCGTATTTCTCGGCATTTGCTGTCTGCTGGGCCTGGGGGCGGTGTACCTGTTTGCTTTAAGCGGAGGCGGGCAAAGCCGTATTTATTATGAAGATATCCTACGGCTGCCTTTGGCTGCGCTTTCCTTTGGCGTTTATTTTGCTTTAATCCCCTGCGATATCGTGTTTTCAGAGGAGTATAAACACCAAACGATGAAAAACACGCTCACCTTCGGCATTTCCCGCCGAAGCCTGTATTTTGGGAAGCTCATCACCTCGATTCTGGTGGCCCTGTTCAGCGCCGCACTGATCATCGGCGTTTTTGTGGGCAGCGCCTATCTCTTCCTCGGCGTAAAAGACGCCGCTGCCGCCGGGGAGATCACGCAGAGGATGCTGCTCAGCCTCGCTTGTTCCTTGCCATTGTGGATCGGCGCGCTGTCTGTGCTGAATATGATGTCTTTCCAGTTCCGCAACAGCACCATCATGTCCCTGTCATACGTGGGCTTATTTGCCATACTGTCTCTGCTTATGACATTAATGGGATACTATGTCTCCCCTGTTTTCGACTTCATACACGACTGGATGATTATGCCGCAGTTCGATGTCATTAAGTCCGCCGCGTCGATTAGCGGACCGCTTATTTTAAAATGCACGGCCATCGGTTTCGGGTATACGGTCGGCTCCACGGCGATCGGGCTGCTGCTGTTTCGCAAACGGGACATTAAATAAAAAATGGAAGCGGGTGGCTGCAGCCCGCTCCCATTTTTTAGGGTATCCGCCAAATTTCCCGTGGAAAGCGTTCCCCGCTTTCTTTCACCCTCAAACTATGCTATACTGCACCTGACTAAGGGGGGATTTTGATGATAGGCGCTGTGATCGTCCTGGCGCTGTTGGCGGCGGCCGCTGTCGTGCGGCTTATACTGCTGCATAGCAATCTGCGCGCCTCCACCCGTGACCTGTCCGATATAAACCGCATGGATACGAATCAGAAGCTGCGCCTGTCGTCACCCGACCGGGAGCTGGAAAAGCTTTATACTCAGATCAATATTCTTTTGCGGCAGAAACAGGAAGGGGATGCCCTACACAGGCAGACGGAAAATGAGCTGCGCCAGGAAATCGCCAACATTTCCCATGACTTGCGTACGCCGCTTACCTCCATTCTCGGATATATCCAGCTCATGGAGGATAGCCGCTGTACGGATGAGGAACGGGAGGAATACCTCGCGGTCATCCATTCCCGGGCCCAGGCGCTCCAGATATTGATTACCGGCTTTTATGACCTGTCCCGGTTAGACGCGGGCGGATACGTATTCGAGAAGCAGGCCATTCATTTGGATCAGATATTATACGAGCTGGCGGCGGCGTTTTATGTCGATTTTTCAGACAGGCGGATGGAGCCCGCCATAGAATGTGAAAAAGATCTACCCTCTGTCTGTGCAGACCCACAGGCGGTAAAAAGGATTTATACCAACTTGTTCCAAAATGCGCTGAAGCACGGAACGGGCACTCTGCGCATAACCGTGGCCCGGTCGGGCACCCGTGTTCTGACCAGTTTTACCAACCAGGCCCCGGAGCTGCTCCCGCAGGATATTCCGCATTTATTTGACCGTTTTTTTACAGCGGATAGAATGCGCTCGGGAAAAAATACCGGCTTGGGCCTCGCTATCGTCAAAAAGCTCACCCAGCAGATGGGCGGGCAGGTAAACGCCTCGCTGGCAGGCGACAGCCTGACGATTGAGTTGGATTGGCCGGTCCTTCTGCAAAAGTAAGCCTTTTCCTGCCGACCAAAGTGTCCTGACCGAACCATGGTTTATGGTAAACGCCCCGCTTACCGCGTGGCCTTTTGTTCGGCAGCCGCGCACGCTGCCCTTCCCCGCCGCATATAGTGGAAGGACGAGTACTATGCGGCAGGTCCCGATGGCGCCTGCCGGGAAAGGCAGGATTAACCATGAAAATATTTATCGATCAGGGACATAATCCGCAAAACCCCAATGCCGGAGCCGAAGCCAACGGCGTGCGGGAGCAGGATGTAAACTATGCGGTGGGCGTTGACCTGGCCGCCATGCTGGAAAGCAATCCGTTTTTTGAGGTTAGGCTCTCCCGCAACAGCCCGACGGAACAGCTTGGCACATCCGTCGCCACCAGCCTCGCCGCGCGGGTAGACGCGGCCAACAATTGGGGGGCGGATTATTTCATCAGCCTGCACTGCAACTCCAGCCCCAATACCTCCGCCAGCGGCAGCGAAGTGTATGTATACAGCGAAACCAGCGCGGCTTTCCCGCTCGGCGAAGACATTCTGGTGGGACTGCAGAACGCCACCGGCCTCCCCAACCGGGGGATGCGGATCAATCCCGGCCTGTATGTCCTGCGCCGCACCAATATGCCGGCTCTGCTTGTTGAAATGGGATACCTGACCAATAGCCGGGACGCGGACCTGCTGGCCACCGATCCCCAAAGCTTTGCGCGCGGCATTTACAACGGGATGTTGACATATTTTCAACTGACCTGACCAATCACTGAATAAAAAAAGCCGAAAGGGGGTAGACATCTTTCGGCTTTTTTTATATGATATAGGGGCGGCATGGTCAGCGGGCCGGCCGCAAAACAAACTGTACAAGGGGTATGATTTATGAGGAAATTTTTGACGGCAGCAGCCTGTATCGCGCTGTGCATCTCACTGGCCGCCTGTGCGGGCGGTCCGGCAAAGGGAGGGAGTTCCGGCCAGTCGCAGCAGCCGGATGCCAGCAACAGCTCCCAAACCGAGACGGCCTCCGTTTCTCAGGAGATTGAAGCCTACATCGCCGCTGCGCAGAAAGAGATCGACTCGCTGGCTTCTTCTTTGAAAAGCAGCGGTATGGAGCTGAAGCTGACGGCCAGAGACAAATCACTGGTTTACAGCTATCAGTACAGCAGCGTAGGCAACAGTGACGCGCTGAAAACCGCGTTGGACGAAGCGATGAAATCTACGGAAGCCACTTTCAAATCGGTCCTGACGGACTTGAAACAAAGCGTGAAATCAGCGGAATCCGTCATTGTGGAATACATAGACAAAGACGGCGTTGTGATTACATCCACAGAATTCAAATAATAGCTACGATCAGCCAGCGGGCCTCCGGAGGTTTTCCGGAGGCCCGCTGGCGTTATGTTATGGCTGGGAAACCGGCAGGGGCGGCATGTCGTCCGCACCCGGATGATGCATCCGATAAAGGCGGGGCGTAACCCCGTATTCGCGTTTAAACAGGCGGTCAAAATAACCGACATTGTCAAAGCCTACGCTGACGGCAATCTCGGTTACGGGCCGGGATGTCGCCAAAAGCAGCCTTTGCGCCTGGCGTAGGCGGTACCGGTTGAGATAGCGCACCGGCGACAGCCGCACACCATCGCGGAAACAGCGCAGCGCCTCGCTTTTGCTGACGCTGGCCGCGCGGGCGATCCGCTCCAGGGACAATTCCTCGGCATAGTGTTTTTCGATAAACTGCGTCATTTGCTTCAGGCGCGCCTGAGCCAGCCGCGTAGTCCCCGTCTTTTCTACCGTCACGCCCGCTTTCCGGTTTCTATACACGGCTGGCCATAAACCGCACAGCAGCGCGTACACCTCCATCTCCCACGTTTCAGTGCGGGGGGTGTCCGTATGGCAGAGACGGTAAATATGGTTCAGGCCGGCCAGCACCTCGCTTTGCCAGCCGCCGTCTTCCCGCAAGATCATATAGGATAAGTCCGACTCCAGAAACGGTCTGACATATCGCTGATAAATACGCGCATTTTCGGGAGCCAGAAATACCGGGGAAAAAAGTATGTTGTCAATGACGCCGCTGCCGGGGGTGGAAAACCCATGAATCACACCGGAGTTGACAAGAAGCCCCTCCCCCTTGCCCAGACGGATCTTTTGATGGCCAAGGAAGCACAGGGCTTCCCCCTCGGCAACCGATACAAATTCGAATTCCCGGTGCCAGTGGCCGTCGATGCTGCCGTTTTCAAACGCCTCGATACGCTCGTAATAATACTCAAAAGGGAAATCGTCCGATCCGTGACGTACCAGTTCCATCAGGGATTCGTCCCGTTCAATCCGGGTAAACTGTTCCATGCCGATCTCTCCTGTTTCTGCTGTAAAAAGCCAAAAATACTATGAGCCTGGCGTTATTGTATCATTAATCGGTGATATTCTGCAAGTTTTTCCCTTTGTTTGTGCGATATAATCCAATAAATTCAATGTTTTGGGAGCATGAGGGTATGGAGTTGAGCTACAAACGCACCACGCAAGCCTGTTTTGTCGGTCTTATTGTACAAGCAATTGTCAATAATTTCGCGCCGCTGCTGTTCTTAACATTTCACAGCAGCTATGGAATTTCCCTGTCTAAAATCACCATGCTGGTCACGCTGAATTTCGGGCTGCAGCTGCTGGTGGATTTTCTGTCCGTTTATTTTGTAGACAAACTGGGGTACCGTCGATCGGTTGTGCTGGCTCATGGCCTGACGGTAGTCGGACTGCTGTCCATGACCGTCCTGCCGGAGGTATTTCCCGACCCGTATATCGGCCTGCTGACCGCCGTCGTATTTTACGCGGCCGGCGGCGGACTGCTGGAGGTGCTGGTAAGTCCCATTATGGAGTCCTGCCCAACCGAAAACAAGGAAAAAGCCATGAGCCTGCTGCATTCCTTTTATTGTTGGGGGCACGTGGCGGTCGTGCTTCTGTCCACCCTGTTTTTTACGGTATTCGGAATTGAACACTGGAAAATACTGGCTTGTGTGTGGGCTTTGGTTCCGCTGGCAAACGCGTTCCTGTTTGCCAAGGTTCCCATTGCTCCGCTGATGAACGAGGGAGAATCCGGCTTGACGCTGAAACAGCTCCTGTGCCAGCGCGTTTTCTGGGTGTTCCTTCTGCTGATGGGCTGTGCGGGCGCCTGCGAGCAGGCGGTCAGCCAGTGGGCATCCGCCTTTGCCGAGCAGGGGCTCGGCGTCAGCAAAACGGTCGGAGACCTGGCGGGGCCCATGCTTTTCGCTATCATGATGGGCATTTCCCGCGCGGTTTACGGAAAATATGGGGACAGAATCAACCTGTCGCGGTTTATGATATACAGCGGCCTGCTGTGCGGGGCGTCTTATCTGATCATTTCCCTGTCCCCGTGGCCGGTGCTGGGCCTGGTTGGCTGCGGTCTGTGCGGATTGTCGGTCGGTATCCTCTGGCCGGGTACCTTCAGCATGGCAGCCGCCTCCCTGCGTAAAGGCGGCACCGCCATGTTCGCCTTGCTGGCGTTGGCCGGCGACCTCGGCTGCTCCGGCGGCCCTACCTTTGTCGGCTTGATTTCCGGCGCGGCCGGCGATAACTTAAAAGTGGGCATTTTGGCCGCCCTGGTGTTTCCTATCCTGCTGCTTATCAGTATTCTGTTAAAATCGCGGCTGAACAAACAGCAGTCCTCCTGAATGATAAAAGCCCCCTGCGGTAAAGTGCAGGGGGCTTTTCCCTGCCCGCCTAAATATCTTTGGAAAGCTATTGCAAGAAATTGTAAAAAATGGTATAATTAAAAAAGATTTATACCTAATATGTCTTTAATGCATGACATGGCCGCCGGAACCGCCGGCGGCCCTCATTACGATACGAAGGAATGATAGCCATGAAACGTGCCGCCTGTCTGCTTATGGCGGTGTTCCTGTTACTGTCCGCCGGCAGCCTGGCTCCTGCCGCGGCCAAGCCCAGAAGCCGTACCGTCCGGGTAGCCTATCCGGTACAGCAGGGGCTGACCAATATCGATGAATATGGCAACTACAGCGGCTATTCCTATGAATATCTTCAGGAAATCGCCCAGTATACCGGGTGGGATTATGAATTCGTGCAAGTGGAGGGAACCGCTGACGAACGGCTGATTAAATTGATGGACATGCTGGAAAAAGGTGAAATCGACCTGATGGGTGACCTGACCTACAGCGAAGACATGGCCAAACGGTTCGATTATGCCAGCCACAGCTACGGCGTCTCCGAAACCGTGCTGCAGGTACCCTATGACAGCGTATTGGAAAACGCCATCAATTCGCAGATTCAGCAGACGCTCACGGTCGCGGCCCCGCGAAAAAGCAAACGCAGCAAAGCGGAGCTGGAGGATTACTGCGTTATGAACCTGCTGACGCCGAAATACGTTTACTGCGATTCGGTGGAAGAACAGCTCGAAGCCGTGCGGGAGGGCCGCGCCCAGGTGATGCTCAATACCAGTTTCAATTATGTGGAGGGCGTACGCACCATCGCCAAATTTGCTCCCAAGCCCATGTATTTCATTATGACTAAAGGGGCAGACCCCTCCATGATGGAAGCGCTGAACGATGCCATTGTCAGCATTGAACAGGCCGACCCCACCTTTGCCAACGCCCTGTATGAGAAATATTTTGCCCCGCCCCACGAAACGCTGACGCTGACCGATGAGGAAAAAGCGTATATAGAGAGCGCCGGCACGCTCAAGGTCGGCGTGATGACCAACAACCCGCCCTTTCAATACGACAGCAGCGGCGCGTTCAAGGGTATTACCGTGGACCTGCTGGCCTACATAACGGAAAAGACTGGGCTGAACTTTGAAATCATCCCCTACGATTCGCCGCAGGAGGTCTACGACCAGGCGGGCCGCGGCACCGTGCAGATTGTCGCCGGCATGCCTTACAGTTATAATCTGGCCAGCGAACAGCACCTGTCCATGTCAAGGCCGTACATCTCGTCATCCTATATTTTGCTGATGCATCAGAAAGGCGACGAAAACACCATAAAGGGCAAGCGGCTCGCCATCATACACTCCTCCTCCTATAAAGGTCTGTTCCTTGGCAAAGCTGTTTATTTTGACACTATGGACGACTGCATCCGGGCCGTGGAAAATGGCGATGCGGACTACACCTATGTGGATTCCTATACGGCGCAGTATTATATCAATATGCCGCAGTTCAGCAATTTGAAAATGATTCCGCAAACCTACCAGGCCAGCAAAACCTGCTTCGGTATTGTGAAATCGGACGATACGCGCCTGCTCTCCATCCTGAACCGGACGATATCCACCATTTCGGAGGTGGACATGCAGGCAATCATCAACCAGAACACCATCCAAAAACAGCCCTTTTCACTGGAAAACCTCCTGCGCGGATATCCGGTGGAATCGGTAACGATTATCGTCTGCGTCATGCTGCTGATCATTGCCTGCCTTTTACTGCTGTTGCGGCAGCGCGTCCGTCGGAACAAAGAAACGTCGCTGGAGCTGAAAAAACACTTCCGGGTCTATGCGCTGGTTAACGAATATTTTATGGAATACGATTTCCGTAAAAACACGCTGATTGTATCCGTTCCTCCCACGGAGGAAAACGAACAGCCGAAGCTGCTGACCTATGACGCCAACAAGCCGCAGGCAACCGCCGCTTCCCAACAGCGGCTGGACGGTTTCTTGGCCATTGTCAAGTCCCGCAAGGATGGACTGTACGAAGAATACCTATACTGCATCGACGGCAAAATGCACTGGCTGCGGCTGGCCCTGGAAACCGTATACGACCAGCAGGAACCGATGTATATCCTGGGGAAAATCAATATTATCGATGAAGAAAAGCAGGAAAAAGACCAGTTAATACAAAAAGCTCAGCTGGACAGCCTGACCCATATTCTCAATGCGGAAACCAGCCGCAGCCGAGTGATGGAAAGCCTCGCTTCCCTTACCGAAGGCCATCACGGCGCCCTGCTCCTGATCGATATCGACTATTTTAAAACCGTCAACGATACCTACGGCCACCGACAGGGCGACCAGGCGTTGGCGTGGGTGGCTCAGATTCTGCGCGAGTCTGTTCGCCAAAGTGACGTGGTTGGCCGGCCGGGCGGCGATGAGTTTATTCTCTATGCGGCGGAGATGGCAGACGTATCCACCCTGGAGGACCTGTGCCAGCGGCTATGCGCCACCATACAGGAACACAGCCGGGATTCCGGCGCACCGTTCACCATCAGCGTCGGCGCCGCCCTGTCCCATGCCGGGGATGAATATGGCCGCCTTTACGAGCGGGCCGACCAGGCGCTGTACAAAGCCAAAGAAAATGGCCGCAACCGCTATACGATCAACACATAAAACACCGCGGGCGGAAATAAAAAGAGGGAGGAAGCCCGGCGGGCTCCTCCCTCTTTTTCAGCGTATCAGATATACTTCACTTCCACAGCTCCAAAAGAAACATTTCCGGTTATAAGAAGAAGGGGGGCATCGAGCGCGGCATCGGAACGATGCTCGTTGATTTCCGCCGCGCCAAGGCTTGCCTGCACGTTGCCCTTAACCCGCCAGGAGCGGGGAACATAGAGCTCAATGGCACCGAAACGGCAATTTACATATAGCTCGGCCCCGTCCGGGCTGAGCTGCGCCTGATCCAAGTATACCTCCAGCGAGCCAAAGGAAACATCAAACTGGCCGGTTTGCAGCGCCGTGGAATGCAGATATTTGGTTGAGGCTCCAAAACTCACTTTGGCCTGCGGGTTGTTATCATCGCTGCTTTCCGTGGTCGCATGGAAACGGCCGCCGTTTTCATCGCTTTTCCACCATTGCGGAGGGCGATTCCGAAAAATAAAATGGAAACCGATACTGGCCAGCACAGCCGCCGCCAGCAGAACCCAAATGGATATATGGATAAGGCCAAGGGGTTGCCAGAATATACCGTAAAGCAAAACAAGCGGGACAAATATACCGAAAAAATTGCGGTGGGCGATGCTGTGGATCATCACTGCCAGCAGTAAAATGGCGCCCAAAATGCTCCAGAGACCGATCTTCATAAAATCCGTCACCTGGCTGGCGATCACAAAAACCGCCGACAAGATAAAGAATACGCCCCAAAACCATTTTTGATGTCTCATACCTATAATTCCTTTCTCATAAGCCGCCGCAGCGGCTGGTAATAATGACGGGACACATAGACATGCTTGTGCGTGTTTTTGAAAGCCACCAAACTGGATGCCGTTAGATTTTTAGTTATGGAATATACCTGCCGGCTGTTTATAATCGTCGATTTTGAGGAGCGGATAAAGTGTTCGGGCAGCGTTTCCTCCAGCTCATACAGGCGGAGTTTGATGCGAAAAGAATCTTTTTCCGTGTGCGCATAGACATATTCCCCTTCGGTTTCAAAAAACAGGACGCGGTCCACCGGAAAATAGAATTCCTGGTTATCTTTGTAAAAGGTGAATGACGCTTGTTGCACTGTCTGATCCTTAATAAACTGCTGAATTTTCTGAACCGTGTCATCCACACGGCCGCAGCGGATAAGCACCTCATCCTCCGATCCGTCGTCGAGCAGCTCGATGCGAACCTTCACCCCATCACCTCCCTCTCGTTGCATTATAGGGTATAGAAGCGGTTTTGAAAAGGCTTTTCCGGCAGGCGGTACATTTTACCGGCCAAGAGGTAGACAAATACCGGCTGAGAGGCGCGGCGGGTATGCCAAAAAGCGAACGTTCCAACAGGAACGTTCGCTTTCTATATTACACAAACAAACTGGTCTGTTCAAACGTGGCGGCCGGCTTGCCGGCCGTTGTCACCCGGCCGGTTTCCAGGGAATCCTCCGGCAGATCCTTCAGGAAAACCGACGGTTCCGGCGCGGTCATTAAAACCAGTTCCTCACGCGCACGGGTCATGCCCACATAAAAAAGCCGCCGTTCCTCCGCCGTGTCAGCGGGATGTTTTTTGGATTCGTAAGGAATCACGCCGGCCTTTACACCACAGAGGAACACAACCGGAAATTCCAGTCCCTTGGAGGCGTGCAGCGTCATCAGGCGCACCGCCCCCGCCGTATAGTTTTTCTGGGCGGCGCGGCGGAGATCCCCCTCCTCTCCCAGCAGCAAATTCTGTAGGAAAGCGGGCATGCGGCTATGAAATACCGCCGCATTCAGCAGCTTTTCAAGCGGCGGAGTCAGCGGCAGCCGCAAATCCGCGATGAGCTGCTCGAGCAGACGGCGCGGATTTTCTTTTTCCACCCGCGGAGCGTAGGCCTCCGCCCTATCGAGCCAGCGGCCCAGCTCATAAAACCCGCCGAAAGCGGCGCGCCAGTCATCCAACTCGCGTGTTTCCGCGGCAAAGGCCTCCACCCGTTCCAGCAGGTCGGCCGGGCAGCGGAAAAGCCAGGTCAGCGCCGCTCTCAGGGCAGACACATCCGTCCGAACGCACAGCCATGTAAAGAAGCCGAGGACACCCCGCACCTCGTCGGCGGACAGGTAATCCTCCCGCGCGGCAATAATGCAGGGAATGCTGTCCCGGCGCAGGCATTTTTCCAGCAAATCCAACTGCCGGTTGGTGCGGCAGAGAACCGCTATATCGGAAAAGGACCGCACCGGGTTTTCCTCTCCCGCCATCCGGTGGGCCTCCAGCATGTCCATACCGCCGGCCATGCGGGCAATTTCCTTGGCTACGAATACCGCCTCGGCGAAGTCGGTTTCCGCCGTCAGGAGCCGTACCGGACACCCGTGTGCCGCCTCCGCCCGCAGCCGGCGCGGTTCTCCCCCATTCGGCTGAATCGCGGCAAGGGCGCTGCCCAGGATTTCCGGAGTGGAACGGTAATTATGTACCAGCCGGATAACACGGGCCTCTGGATAGGAGGCGGCCAGCCGGTCGAAGCAGGCGGCATCCGCTCCCCGGAATCCATAGATGGACTGATCGGGGTCGCCTATAACAAACAGGCTGTGGGAGGCGGCCGCCCATTTTTTAATGAGCCGATACTGCACGGCGTTGATATCCTGAAACTCATCTACCAGCAGATAAGGGAACGCCCGCTCTCCTGTATCCTCCAGCGCCCGCAGCAGCAGGTCGTCGAAATCGAGCACACCCCATTGCGCGAGCTGCTCGTTGTAGCGGTCATAGGCGCTATCCGGTACCGATGGTTCGCCACTATCCATCCTGTTTTTGCGGCGGGAGACCGCCTGCAAAAACCGGCCGGCCGGCAGCTTGAGCGTATATTCCTTAAGTACGGTATCCGCCAGTGCCCGCGCCTCCGGTTCACCGATCAAGGCCGGCGCATGTCCGGCCAGGGTTTCCTGCGCCAGACAAATGGCGTGGAAGGTACCGATCGTCATGGGGCGGACAGCCCGCTTCCCCAGCCGTTTTTCGAGACGATCCCGCATTTCAGCCGCTGCCTGATTGGTAAAGGTCACAGCCGTAATATCACGGGGGCGCACTTTCTTTTCCTCTATCAAATAGGCAATGCGGGAGACCAGCGTCGCCGTTTTTCCGGTACCCGGCCCGGCAACCACCATAACGACGGCTTCCTCCGCCTCCACCGCCAGTCGCTGTTCCTCGTTGAGGGCAGGCAGCGCTGGGGCCCCTTCGTTAGCCGTATCCACCTTTAGTTCGGCCGGTTTCACCGCCGCCGGCTTAGCGCGAGATTTTACCGGAACGGCTTCGGCCCCGAAAAGCGACATCTGTCCTTTCAGCCGTTCCCGTTCCTCTGGCCGGAACAGCGAAATGTGACCGTATTCCCCATCGTAGCCAGCGGTACGCTCCACTTCGCCCCGCCGCAGGCGGCCAATTCCTTCCGCCAGCAGCGCCCCAGCCTTTTGCTCAATTTCCTCCAGCGGCAAATCCCGCAGGATGGTAAATTCCGGGCCAAGGGTACGCAGCAGGTCATAATACATGCCCTCTGCCTTTTTTCCGGAGGCAGATATTCCGGCACAGGAGGCGATCGCCTCCTGTAAGGGCATCAGGCTTTCAAACCGTTTGGCTCCTTCGGGAATAAACCCCTCGGGCCGGTCGGCCAGTTCCTCCACCCGATGCTGCACGCCAATGGTGATTTTGCGGCCGCAAACCGGGCATTTCCCGCCGTATGCCTTTGTTTCCTCCGGCCATAAGCTGAGACGGCAATTTCGGTGGCCGTCCAAATGATATTTGCCCTCTTCCGGAAAAAACTCCACGGTTCCCTCAAAGCCCTCTCCCGTTTCGATGGCCTGTTTCATATGCGCATAGGACAAATCAATATCCATCAGGTCGGCCTCCCGGCCCAATTTGGACGGGGAATGCGCGTCGGAATGGGACACGAGGGTATAGCCATCCAGCATGGAAATACGCCAGTTCATAGGCGGGTCGGATGACAGGCCCGTCTCGAGCGCGCGGATATGCGGCGTCAAATCCCCAAAGCATTCCTCGATCGTGTCAAATCCGGAAAAAGCGCCGAACAGGGAAAAGTGCGGCGTCCAGATGTGAGCCGGGATGAATATAGCTTCCGGACAGACATCCAGAGTGATTTCCAACAGGTCCCGGCTGTCCAGTCCCAAAATGGGCCGTCCGTCGGAATGCACGTTGCCAATGGCCTCAAGCCGGTGGGACAGAGCCTCCGCCTCTTCCAGTCCGGGCAGCAGGATGACGTTGTGCACTTTCCGCACCCGGTCGTTCTTTTTATAAATGCAGCTGATCTCCGCCGAGAGCACGAACCGGGGCGAATCGCCGCCGCCCGCCACCTCAGTTTCCAGCCGCAGATCGTCTTTCAGGCGATAGAGGCCGTCCTCTGCCGGGACCAGATGCTCAGCCAGTTCCTGCCGCCAGGCCGGATGGGTAAAATCCCCGGTGCCAACGAGACCAATCCCCTTTCGGCGGGCCCACGCATCCAGATGGGGCGCGTCCCCTTCGCGGCTGGTCGCCCGGGAAAACCGGGAATGGATATGTAAATCGGCTATAATCACAGGAAAGCCTCCCCCACAGCCGTATAACCGGCTGCATAAAGTATGTTCGTATTATACGACATATTGTGGTAAAAAACAACACGTTCCGCATTCCAGCCTTTTTCCAATGTTTAGATGCCTGTCACTTTTAAGAATTCCTACTTGACAAAGCCAAATATTCGCAGTACAATAAAGCAAAATTTAATAGACAAACCATTGAATGAAACGAGTACATACCGGTTTGGATACTCCCAGAGAGCGGCGGAGGGTGCGATCGCCGCAGTCATCACGGCATGGAATGGATTCAGGAGGGTGAAAAGAAAGGCGCAGTGGCGCTGAGTAATGTTCAACGGGGTTTCCGTCCGTTATCACAGGAACGCGTATGTATGTACGTGCAGAGGGGGCGCTTTGGGGCGTCAATGTAGGTGGTACCGCAGAAGTTTTAGCTTTTGTCCTATTGTTTTAGGACAAAAGCTTTTTTTATTTTCCAAAGGAGGCAATTACATGAAAAAAGGCATGTTTGGCGAGTTCGGCGGCCAGTTTGCGCCGGAAACCATGATGCAGGCGCTGCAGGAGCTGGAGCTGGCCTATACCCATTATAAAGAGGATGCCGCATTTCAGCATGAGCTGCGCGACTTGCTCATGCAGTATGCGGGACGGCCGTCGCTGCTTTATTACGCCGAACGCATGACCCGCGATTTGGGCGGAGCGAAAATCTATCTCAAGCGGGAGGATCTCAATCACACCGGCTCCCACAAAATCAACAATGTACTCGGCCAGGCGCTGCTGGCCAAAAAGATGGGCAAAACCCGTGTCATCGCCGAAACCGGCGCCGGACAGCACGGGGTAGCCACCGCCACCGCCGCCGCGCTGATGAACATGGAATGCGACATCTTTATGGGCGAGGAGGACACGAAACGGCAGGCACTCAATGTGTTCCGCATGGAGTTGCTGGGCGCCCGCGTCCACCCCGTCACCTCCGGGACCCGCACCCTCAAGGATGCGGTCAACGAAACCATGCGGGAATGGGTGAGCCGCATCGACGACACCCACTACTGCCTGGGCTCCGTCATGGGCCCCCATCCCTTCCCCACCATCGTCCGCGATTTCCAGGCCGTCATCTCCAGAGAAATCAAGGAGCAGATCCGGCAGGCTGAGGGCCGGCTGCCCGACGCGGTACTGGCTTGCGTGGGAGGCGGGAGCAACGCTATGGGCGCGTTTTACGACTTTATCGGCGATCCCTCCGTCCGCCTGATCGGCTGCGAAGCCGCCGGTCGTGGCGTGGATACGGCGCAAACCGCCGCCACGCTGGCTACCGGCAAACCGGGAATTTTTCACGGGATGAAATCCCTGTTCTGCCAGGACGATTATGGCCAGATCGCGCCGGTCTACTCCATCTCGGCGGGGCTGGACTATCCCGGCATCGGCCCGGAACACGCCATGCTGTACAAGGAGGGCCGCGCGCAGTATGTCGCCGTGACCGACGACGAAGCGGTGGCGGCTTTTGAATACCTGTCCCGAATCGAGGGGATTATCCCCGCCATTGAAAGCGCCCACGCGGTGGCCCACGCCATGCAGCTGGCCCCGCAGATGCGGACTGACCAAATTCTGGTGGTCAACGTCTCCGGGCGTGGTGACAAAGACGTGGCGGCCATCGCCCGGTACAAAGGAGTGGCTATCGATGAGTAAAATTTCTGACGCGTTTCAAAACGGCAAGGCCTTTATCGGCTTTGTCACCGGTGGCGATCCCGACATAGACACCACCGCCCGCCTGATCGAGGCGATGGCCGAATCCGGTGCGGATATGGTGGAAATCGGGATTCCCTTTTCCGATCCTATCGCCGAGGGGCCGGTGATCCAGGCGGCCAGCGAACGCGCGCTGCGGGGCGGCGTGACGGTAGACGCCCTCTTTTCCATGGTGGAGCGGGTACGGGAAAAAGTATCCATTCCGCTGTTGTTCATGACCTATGCCAACCCCATTTTCGCCTATGGTACCGACCGCTTTATGGAACGATGCCGGCAGGCCGGGATCGACGGAGTGATCGTGCCGGACGTGCCCTTTGAGGAAAAAGACCTGTTTGCCCCGGCCTGCCGACGCCATGGCATCGACTGGATATCCATGGTATCGCCCACCTCTGGGCGGCGGGCCGCCGCCATCGCGCGGGAAGCGGAGGGCTTCCTCTATTGTGTGTCCTCGCTGGGCGTAACCGGCATCCGTTCGGAAATTGATGACGCCATCCGCGACGTAATAAACCAAGCCAAAGCCGTATCGTCCGTCCCCTGCGCCATTGGATTCGGTATCTCCACCCCGGAACAGGCCCGCCGGATAGGCGGTATGGGGGATGGCGTGATCGTGGGCAGCGCCATCGTGCGGCTGGCTGCCGAATACGGCACCGAGAGCGTCCCCTATGTCCGCGACTACGTCACCGCCATGAAACAGGCCCTTGCGGCCGCTGAATAGACGAAAGAAGGGCTTTTTGTGTATAAAGAAATCCTGTCCAAACTGACCACCCACCAGGAATTGACCGCAGATGAAATTTCCGCGCTGATTGCCGCCATCAACCGGGACGAGATCAGCGATGTGCAGATCGGCGGTTTTCAGGTGGCGCTGCTGATGAAATCCCCCACCCTGCGGGAGACTGCCGCCATAGCCAAGGCAATGCGGGCCAACTGCGTGCGGCTGAACCCGCATGTGTCCGAACCGCTGATGGATACCTGCGGCACCGGCGGAGGACTGAGCACGTTCAATATTTCCACCGCCACCGCCATTGTCGCCGCCGCCGCAGGAATTCCCATTGCCAAGCACGGCAGTCGCTCCATCTCCAGCCTGTCGGGCAGCGCCGATGTACTGGAGGCGCTGGGCGTCAATATCCAACTGTCACCGGAGGCGGTGGAAGCCATGATCGAGCAGATTGGCATCGCCTTTTTATACGCGCCCCTGTTCCATCCGGTGATGTGTAAAGTGCTGCCGCCCGAACAGGATCTCGGCATTAAAACCATCTTTTACACCATCATCGGGCCGCTGATCAACCCGGCCTTTGCCGCCCGCCATGTGCTCGGCGTCTATAAACCGGAACTGCTGGAAACCGTGTCCACCGTGGCAAAGAGCCTTGGATACAGCGACGCTTTGTTCGTCCATGGCATGGACGGACTGGATGAGATTTCCCTGATGGGGCCCACCCGCATCCATGAACTGCACGCAGGCAGCATACGCGAATACGAGATCACCCCGGAGGAACTGGGACTGACCCGCTGCACGTTGGAGGACATCAAAACCGGTACGCCCGAGGTCAATGCCCAGTGTATCCGTGACGTATTCTCCGGCAAGCTGACCGGGCCGCGGCGGGCCGCGGTATTGATGAACGCCGCCGGCGCCTTATATATCGGCAAACGGGCGGACAGCCTGAAAGAGGGCGTCCGGCTGGCGGCGGAGCTGATCGACAGCGGCGCCGCGGAGAAAAAGCTGCGTGAGCTGGGAGAAGCCTCCCATTCCTTCGGGGAATCGGCGGTATGAGCGGCTCATTTTCTGCCGCCTTGAAAGTCCGTGCCGCTGAGGGTTTTGTCCCGGTGATTGCCGATCTGAAGCCGTTTTCCCCCAAAGAAGGCGATTTATTCCGAGGACGGGACGCCACGGAGATCGCCCGCGCCCTGAAGAAAGCGGGCGCACCGGCTCTGTCGGTCGTCACCGAGCCGGAACACTTCCACGGCTCGCTGTCACTGCTGCGGGACGTGGTACGCGCCACCGGGCTGCCGGTGTTACGCAAGGATTTTATCCGCTCCCGGCGCGATCTGGAAGAAACCGCGGCGGCGGGAGCGGCCGCTATCCTGCTGATTGTTTCCATGCACACCGCGCAGGAATTGCTCAACTTATATAAAATAGCGTTGTCCCTTGGGCTGGAACCGCTGGTGGAGACGCATACGGCGTCGGAAATGGAAAGCGCCCAACAGCTGGGCGCGACGCTGGTCGGGATCAACAACCGGGACATTACCCGTTTGGAAAAGGATGATGGCGGCGTGGCGGCCACCGAAGCATTGGCCTTTACCGACCGGCGCGGCGGTCTGCTTGTCAGCGAAAGCGGTCTGTACACGCCGGATGACGTACGGCGGGCCCTGCGCAGCGGCGCGGATGCGGTACTCATCGGCACCGCCCTGCTGCGGGCGGAGGATATACAGGCCGCGTACCGCCGGTTCGCGGAGGCCGCGCCATGACGCGGCTCAAGCTCTGCGGGATGACGAACGGCGACGATATCCGGTTTTGCTGCCGGGCCGGGACGGATATCATCGGGCTGGTGGCGGAGTATCCCCGCTCTGTGCCTTGGAACCTGACCAGCAGGGAGGCCGCCTCCCTGCTGCCGTATGTCGAAAAGCCGGCCAAAAGCTGTTTGGTTACCGGCGGTTCCATCGTTCACATCCTGTCATTGGCGGACACGCTCCAGCCGGATATGATTCAACTGCACGGCGGGGAATCGCTGACGGATACAGCGGCGCTGGCCGATGCACTGGCCGAACGTGGCATTGAAACCGTGAAAGCGCTGCCTGTCCGCCCGGACGGTCTTTGTGAACTGGAGGGCGTACCCTCGCTTAAAACCGCAGTCGCCTTTTTAAACGATACCGCGGTTTCCATGCTGCTGATCGATTCCCGCGCCCCCTCCTCCCCGGCCGCATCCGGGCAGATCGACGCCGCGCTTTATCAGCAGGCGGCTCTTCTCTCCCGAAAGCCGGTGATGCTGGCCGGCGGGCTGACTCCGCAGAATCTGGCGGATAGGCTGGCGGCGCTGCATCCTTATGGGGTGGATATTCTCACAGGCGTGGAAACCGCTCCCCGTGTTAAAAGCCGTGAAGCCATTGAAACGGTTTGCCGGATACGGCGGGAATACGACAAAACAGCCGGGAGCGATGTCGGATGATCGCTCTCGGCTGTTTTTATTCCCCGGCGGGGATAGTCTTTTTACAGTACCCGTTCTATGTCCTTTTTCAGGCGGCGGATAATTTTCTTTTCCAGCCGGGAAATATAGGACTGGGAGATGCCCAGCAGATCCGCCACCTCCTTTTGGGTGTGCTCGCGATTACCGCCGATGCCGAAGCGCAGCTTCATGATGGTCTGCTCCCGCGGGGATAGGTGGGACACGCACTCCAGCAGCAGATCCCGCTCTGCTTCCTGCTCGATTCCCCGATTGACGATATCCGGATCACTGCCCAGAATATCGGATAGCAGCAGTTCATTTCCATCCCAGTCGACGTTGAGCGGCTCCTCAATGGACATCTCATTGCGCAGCTGCGTATTTTTCCGCAGATGCATGAGGATTTCGTTCTCGATGCAGCGGGAAGAATAGGTCGCCAGCTTGATTTTACGAGACGGACAAAATGTATTGACCGCTTTAATCAGTCCAATCGTGCCAATGGAGATCAAATCCTCGATCCCCACGCCCGAGCTTTCAAATTTGCGGGCAATATACACGACCAGGCGTAAATTATGGGTAATCAGTAAATCACGGGCTTGCGCGTCCCCCTGCTCAATCCGTTCCAGCGCCTGCGCCTCCTCTTCCGCGGTCAGCGGTGGCGGCAACGCGGTGGAGCCGTTTATATAATAAACTTCATCCGCCTCACCGTACCACAGCCTCCTCAGCCACAGGCGGATGCTCCGCAGCCAGTGCCGGCCTTTATCCCGCCGTACAGGTATAATCATGAGAGGTTCCCCCTTGTTTAGTAATCAGCAAATCCGTGATATCGCTGCCGATCAGCGCTTCATACTCGCGGCCTTTCAGCTGTCGGCTGACCGCGATGTAAGCACCGCCGATATCGGCGGTATGTCCTTCTTTATCAGACAGCGTCATGTTCACCGGACGAAACGCGGGCAGGAATCCGCCGCCGCCCATGGACTGGAACGGAATCAGGCGCAGGCGGTTTTTCAGGGCCGCATGGGAGGACAGGTCGTCGCCTTTGCCGTCCATCAGCAACAGCAGCGATTCGCGCAGATTGGACGGCAGGCAGGATTCCAGCGCCTCGTAACGGACAATCACCACCGGACTGCCCGAAAACTGTTCGGTCACATGGTGTCCGGTATCATAAAGTGCGTTCAGTTCCGTCAGTCCCGCTCCACCGTCGATCTTCAGGCGATAGATTCCCTGATGGGGCGCTTTTTTACGGGTAAAACGGTCATACAGGCGAAGCAGCGTATAACTGACTACGCTGAATACCACCAGCAGTAGAGGCGGTACATCGTAATACACCACCCCGTTGATGACCGCCATCCCCTGCGGGTCGAACGCGATCCACAGCCCAAAGGATACGCCGGCAAATACTGTGGAAACAATAAAGAAGACGGCCATTTGTTTTATGTATGCCGACAGGCGGCTCCAGGGAAAAGCAATTAGTATGATAACCGCCGCCCCGGCCAGCTTGAC
>URYP01000034.1 GCA_900552115.1 uncultured Oscillospiraceae bacterium
GTCACGGCGTCTTTGCTTTGCAAAGGCGCTTGCGTGCCCAACAGGGAGAGCCGAACATTGACGCAAAGCAGTCGCTTTCCGCCGTTCCTCTTCCTTTTAATCGGTGACTACCATCGCCCTTGCTCCCCTCCCTTGCTGTGCGCTTTATTAGAGGCAGTTTGTTAAAACTTTTAAAGTTGGTACGGTGGCCGCCATGCTTTTCAATAAAGAACGTGACAATCGCCATTATGCGTGATAATGGGATACTTTAAAATGCCTGACGGGCGCTCGCCGCTGATAGACCATGAAGAGTATACAGCAAGCTTCCCCGGCAAAATATATGAACAGTTCGTATCGGTCACGGTCATGCAAATTTAAAGCTATTCCGGATTCGGTCACGGTCATGCAAATTTAAAGCTATTCCGGATAAGGTGGAGCACTGGCAAATCGTCGATGGGTCCGAAACGGCGCATAACAGACCTGTTTTTCGATTGTACACAAAAGCCCCCGCAAGACGAAGCTTGCGGGGGCTTTTTATGAGCATTTATAAGTGTTTTCCGCACAAAAGCCACTCCTTGGCAAGTTCAAAATCATCGATACAGGCAAAGACAAAATGAACGCTGCCGCGGTATTTATGGGCATAGCGTTTCAACTTAGGGCTGAGGCCGACAAAGGCTGCCTTTAAAAAAGGCTTATCCACAGCGTCAAGCATCCCCAGGATATTAGAAAAGGTCTCCAGGCTCAGGGGTGTTTTGTCTAGATTGACGGCCAGAAAGGAACTGGTGGAAGGCTTCCGGATCTCATGCATGTCCCGCGCCAGTTTTGGCGCCAAATCCTCTTCGTCCATCGCGTCCAGATGCTCGATCCAAATGGAACCGCCTCTGTAGCCAATGGAAAAAGAGTTTACATGCAGGCCGATGTGCTGGTCTTCACGGCGCAGGGGCGGATGGTTCCCTATCAAAACGTGTCGCTTACCAGCCATGTCTTCCCCTCTTCCATATCCGTACACAGATAAAATCGGCCGCTGTCCGGCAGCGCCGCTTTTTTCAAGGCTCGGCGCAGGAGGCGGAGGCTGGCTTTATCTGTGGCGATCGCCAGTTTGATGATGCGGTCGCTGATCGTATCGAGATGCCGGATCAGTCTGTCCAATACGGCATCGGTCAAGGTCGTTTCATAGAGGTCGATCATGATACGGCGATGTTCGGGCGATTTTAACAGGAACGCTTCTTCCTGTTCCATCATGGCAAACAGGGGGGCAGTATTGTCCCCATAGCTGCCGTAATGGATGCCATGAAAATAGCCACCTTTGTAGTAATAGGGACTAAGCGCCCCGCTGGGGGATTTCTTCAGCATGTTTTTCCTCCTTGTTTTCGCCGAATTCAATGAATTCCTGTAAAGGCTGTTTTTCCCGGATGTGGCGGCACCATTCGATGGTATCTCTGGTGACGCGGATACCATAATAGAGCGTGGATAGCTTGTAATAGTAGGCGTCCATACTTTTCTGAGCCTGAAAATCCCGTGCCAATGCCTCCAGCTTTTCTAAATAATGGCGGTTATTGCGTTCATATTGTTTTAGCTGCTGATTTCGGGATTCCTCGTCCAGCAGGTCGAAAAAACAGATCTTGGCCAGGTTGGGATTGGTGCCGTCCAGCACCTGCATGGGCGTCACCAACCAATCCAGAAACCGCGCTTTCCCGGTATTTGTAACACGATACACAATTTTTCTGCGCGCCCCCTGCGGCGCATCCTGTGCGGTTACATATTCCTGCTGGGCCAGACGTTTCAAAGCGGGGTACAGGCTGCCAAAGCTGGCTTTATAAAAGACACCGAAGGTGCTCTCGATATGCTTCTTCAATTCATACCCCGTCGCCTCTTTAAAATACAGGCTTCCCAATATTAAAAACTCCAGCATAAAGTTTGCCTCCAGTACTATCTAATAGATATATCTGATAGATATATTATGGCATACTACGGCAGGAAAGTCAAGCGCAGATGATCAAGTTGACCTGCCGGTGGCCGGGAGTGGCTTGACGTGGCCAGAAAAACAGGCTATGATTGGGCATAAATGGCGGCTGGTTTGGATTATATATGAGAAATACCTAGCGCATTTGGTTGCGGCGACGGATACAAACGGCTGCGCGGGGCAGACTAAAAAAGATTTGAAATTTATCGGGTTTCGGTGACTTAGTTACGGTAGCCGCTTGGCCGGCGGGGTATACTAAACTCACATCAAACAAATAATATCTGGAGGTTATCAATATGTCTGTTGTTACCATTACAAAAGAAAACTTTGAAACGGAAGTTATGCAGTCCCAAAAACCGGTGCTGCTCGATTTTTGGGCATCCTGGTGCGGCCCCTGCCGTATGCTGTCCCCTGTAGTGGACGAGATCGCCGAGGAAGTGGGAGAGCGTGTGCTGGTGGGCAAGGTCAACGTGGACGAACAGGACGAACTGGCCGCCAAATTTGGCGTGGCCAGCATCCCCACCCTGGTGGCGCTGAAGAATGGAGAGGTCACGGACACAAAGGTTGGGGTACGGCCCAAAGAAGACATCCTGACCATGATCGAAGCCTGATTTGCTGAAATGCGGCGGCCGGATCCATCCCTTTGGGAAACGATCCGGCTGTCCTTTTCTATGGCCTGTGGGTTGCCATTTCCTTCCATACGCGGTATACTGGGAAAAAGCGGGAAGGAGTGAAGCCTTATGGTGGATGAACTGTCCCTGTACCTGCCCTTCTGGGATAAGCTGACGGCGGCGGAGCAGCGGCAGTTGCAGGAGCGGTCTGCGCTGCAACGATACAAAAAAGGAACCATACTGCATCGGGGCGGAAACGACTGCCTCGGGGTGCTCCAGGTAAAATCCGGCCGGCTGAGGACATACCTGCTCTCAGCCGAAGGCCGCGAAATCACGCTGTTTCACGTGCTGCCCGGGGAAATATGCCTGTTGTCCGCCTCCTGTATACTCAATCATATCACCTTTGATGTGTTCATCAGCGTGGAAGAGGATACAGAGGTGATTCGCATACCGGCGGACAGTATGGCGCAAATCAGCGATACCAACGTATACGCGGAAAATTTCCTCTACAAAATGACCGCACAGCGGTTTTCCGACGTCATGCAGGCGCTGCAGCAGGTGTTGTTTATGGGATTCGACCAGCGGCTGGCAACGTTTTTGCTGGAGGAATCGGCACGCAGCGGCCGTCCGGTGATTCATATGACCCATGAGCAGATCGCGCGCGAGGTCGGCAGCGCCCGCGAGGTGGTGTCCCGTACCGCCAGGCAGTTTGCCGAGGCAGGATGGATTTCCCTTGCCCGCGGCAGCATCACCCTCCTCGATGAAGAGGGGCTTCGCAGCCAACTGGATTAAGAAAGGATGAATGAAGAATGATTATCGCAGTACCTTATCAGGATGGCGCTGTTTTTCAGCACTTTGGACATACCCGGCAATTCAAGATTTTCCATGTCGAGGATAATCGTGTTACGGAATCGCAGCTCGCAGACCCGGCCGGCGCGGGGCATGGGGCTTTGGCGGGCTTTCTAAAGGAGCGGGGCGTCGATACGCTGATTTGCGGCGGGATTGGAGCGGGAGCCAAACAGGCGCTGGCCCAGGCCGGTATCCGCCTGTTCGGAGGGGTGTTCGGCGATGCGGATGCGGCGGTGGATGCGCTGCTGGCCGGTACGCTGCGCTTTAATCCGGATGTCGCTTGCCAACATCACGAACATGGCGAGGGACATTCCTGCTCAGGGCATACCGATTGCGCCCAGGGCGGCTGCCACCACGGCGGCTGATACAGTGAACCGCATAACCGGCCCTGCGTCCGCTATGGATGCGGGGCCGGTTAATTTTATGATGAAAACGGTATTTTAAGCCGTTTGCGTACCGCGGGGAAATCTCTTGCATTCTTTTTTACTTCTTACGGCATATTTGTGAAAAAAAGGTTCACACTATGCGTAAGGAGGCTGATAGTATGGACCACTCATCCAAACCGGAAAAGACCCCATTCTGGAAAAAACTGACCGGCAAAGGCTTTTATTTTGCCCTCGCCGTGTGCATTGTCGCGGTAGGAGGCGTTGCCACGGCTGCTTTCACAGGTGGATTCAGTGGGCTGGACCAATCGCATAAGGATCCGGCCGTGACCACCACGACGGGCGACAAAGCCGTCAATAAACCCAAAACGGACGTGCCGGATACCCGCGTGTCCACCACCACGACCACGACGACCGGCACGACTACGACGTCCAATCCCGATAAGGAGGCAAACGCCCCGGTGTCCCCGCAACTGATGGTGCTGCCGATGGGCAATCAGCTGGTCAAGGAGTTCAGCGACGGCAAGGCTGTCTATTCCGAAACCATGGCCGATTTCCGCACCCACAACGGCGTCGATTTTGCCGGTAAAGCCGGCGATAAGGTAGGCGCCGTGTCGGGCGGTAAAATCACCGCTATTAAAGAAGACGCGCTGTGGGGCAAGATGATTGTCATCGATCACGATCATGGCATTACCTCCACCTACTGCGGCGTGACAGCCGCCGGGATAGCGGAAGGCGATACGGTGAAAGCCGGACAGAGCATCGGTGTGCTGAGCGATATTCCTTGCGAGCTGCTTTCGGGACCGCACCTGCATTTGGAGATTGCGGTAAACGGCGAGACGGTTGATCCTGTCGACGCCATCGGACTGGAAGTGGTGCCGGTGACCACGACCACAACCACAACCAAGGCCACTACCACCACTACGGCCAAGACAACGGCCGTTAAAACCACCGCATCATCGGTGAAAACCACCACGTCTACCACCAAAAAGAGCGCCTAATCCTCTTTTCAAGTCGGCAAAGCATGCGCTTTGCCGGCTTTTTGGCGTCCAGCGCCTTTGCAAAAAGGGGAATCTGTGTTATAATATCGTGGATTTTAAATACCTGGTGTCTGGCGGGCGTTACAAGCCTCCGGAGCCTGACGCATACATAACGGAGAGGATCGGGCAGAGCATGGTTGTACTGGCGGCGCATCGCGCAGGGAAGCATTTTGGGGAACGCGTTTTGTTTGAGGACGTGTCCTTTGACATACAGGAACGGGAAAAGGTGGGGCTGGTCGGCAGCAACGGCTGCGGCAAGACCACCCTGTTTCGCATGCTGATTGGGGAAGAGCCGCTGGACAGCGGGGATATTGTGACCGCCAAGGATACGCGGATCGGCTATGCCGAACAGCATGCCTGCGCGCAGTCCGACCGCACCCTGTGGGACGAAGTTGAAAGCGTTTTTGCCCCGGTGATGGCGGTAGAGCGGGAATGGCAGGAGGTCACAAAGCAGCTGGAAGTCGTCAGCATGCCGGAGCTCATCGAGCGCCAGCATCTCCTCCAGGAGCAGTTGGAGGCTATGGGCGGCCTTTATTACCGCAGCCGGGTGAAAGCGACCCTGCTGGGCCTGGGATTTGATGAAGTCGCTTTTACCCAGCCGGTTTCCACCCTCAGCGGCGGCCAGCGCTCCAAGGCGGCGATGGGCCGGCTGCTGTTGTCCGACAGTAACCTGCTGCTGCTGGACGAGCCGACCAACCATTTGGATATCGCCTCCGTGGAATGGCTGGAGGACTTTCTGCGATCCTATCCTGGTGCGGTCATTGTGATTTCTCACGACCGGTATTTTCTCGATAAAGTCACCACCCGCACGCTGGAGCTGACGCATGGACGGATGGTATCCACGAACGGCAACTATACCGCCCATCGGGAAAGCCGCAAAAAGGAACAGGAGGTTGCTGAAAAGCATTATAAAACCGCTACCCGCCGCATTAAACATGTGGAAAGCAGCATTGAAAAGCTCAAGCAGTTTAACCGCGAAAAGAGCATTCGCGCCGCGGAGAGCAAGGAAAAAATGTTGGAACGGCTGCAGGCGGAGCTGGAGGTGCCGGATAGCGAAGAGGCGACCATACGGTTCGATTTTACTGCCAAAACCGTCAGCGGCAATGAGGTGCTGGACGTGCAGGAGCTGACGATGGGATTCGATGGCCGGCCGCTGTTCCGCGATGTCGGGTTTAAGCTCTGGAAGGGGCAGCGCGTGTTTTTGCTGGGGCCCAACGGCTGCGGGAAATCCACCCTGCTGAAGATCATCAACCGCCGCCTTCGCCCGCAGCACGGACTTGTCCGGTTGGGCGCCAAAGTGACACTGGGATACTACGACCAGACACAGCAGGAGCTGGATACGGACAAGACCGCGATCGAGGCCATGTGGGACGCTTATCCCACGCTGACACAGACCGAACTGCGCAACGCCATGGCGGCGTTCCTGTTTCGGGGAGAGGATGTGTTCCAGCCGGTTTCGGTGCTCAGCGGCGGCGAGCGGGCGCGGCTGCTCCTGCTCAAGCTGATGCTGGCCCGGGACAACCTGCTGCTGTTGGACGAACCGACCAACCATCTCGATATCGCTTCCCGCGAAGCGCTGGAGGAAGCGTTGTCCGGTTATGACGGCACCCTGTTCATCGTGTCTCACGACCGGTATTTTATCAATCGTATGGCGGATAAGGTGATCGGTCTTCAGCCGGACGGCTGTATCGAGGTCGAGGGCGACTACGACGCCTATTTGGCCCGTACCCGGGAGCCGGAGGCGGAAGCGGCGGCCCGGCCGGTCAAGGAGAATGCCTATAAACAGCGCAAGGAGCAGGAGGCCAACCGGCGAAAGCTGACCACTCGCATCCGTAAAACAGAAGAGGCGATCGAGGCGGCGGAACAGGCAATTGCGGCCGCGCAGGAGGAACTGCAGCGCCCGGACGTGCAGACCGACTACCAGCGAATCACCGAGCTGTCGGAGGCGATTGAGGCGCGGGAAAACGAGCTTAACTGTCTGATGGACTCATGGGAAGAGCTTCAGCGGGAGTGGGAAAAAGGGTAACATTCCGCGTTTGCCGGGGAGCCGGTTCTTGACAGCGATTTTAAAGCGGCTTAGCCCGTTTGGACTTAAGCCAATTTGACTGGGAAGACAACGATGAAGTGGATTTGGATGGCCGCCGGGTGGACTTTCGCCCCGGTCCGGCTATGGCCCAAAAAGAATAGCCGCCGGTTACCAACCGGCGGCTATTTTTATATCCAAACCTGTAACACCGACGACCGGTGCCGCTGGGCGGTGCGGGTACAGGCGGTGAATACCAGCAAATTTCCAAGAACGCCGATCACCGAACCGTCGACCCCGGCCGGTTTGCCCAACAGGAAATTCCAGGTGAGTGTCAGCAGCAAGCCGGTCAGCAGCGCATAGCGGAAGGCGCGGCCGCTCGATTTGATTCCCAGGAATGCCGCGGCGAGGGGTACCAGCACCAGCGGGGACCAGAAGGAATATGCCAATATTAAAATGCTGAATACGTCTGGCACCACATACGATATCGCCACGGCGGCGATGCCGGTGAGCAGATTGGTCAGCCGCAGCGCTCTTAGCTGCTGCCTGCCGGTCATATGAGGATGCAGGGGCATCCAGGTATCACAGACCAGGCTGATGGAGGCGCTGTTGAGAAAGCTGTCCGCCGCGGACAGCATGATGGAAACCATCGCGGCCATGACCACGCCCCGCACTCCCACCGGAAGGACGGCCCGGATCAGCTCCGGCATGGCGGTGGCCGCTTGGTCGCTGACATTTAGGACATAGGCGGTCAGGCCGATCAGACCGGTAATAATGAAAAAGGGAATGGAAAACAGGCCGCTCAACACGGTGCCCCGCGCCGTGGAACGGGCATTTTTGCCGATTAGCAGCCGCTGGGTATAGGGCGGCACCAGCGCCTCGCCTAGCATCATGCAGCAAAACAGGGAGAAAAAGCCAATGGGCGTCGTACCGTTAAACGGGTTGAGATAGCCTTCCGGCAGGGAGGAAAACACGGTTTCCAGCCCGCCAGCCTGGTGCACCCCGGCTACCAGAAGAATCGGCATGCCGATGGCCAGCAGCAGAAATTGCAGGATGTCGGCCACAATGACCGATTGCATACCGCCGAAGGTGGAATAGACCAGCACGATGCCGCACCCGAGCAGGGAGCCGAGAGCGGGAGGAAAGCCCAGCAGAACCTGGAAAACGATGCCCATGGTTTCCACCTGGGCTCCCACCACGCCGGCACAGCACATAAAGGAGAATACGCCGGTCAGGATGCGGGCCGACCGCCCATAGCAGCGGCCCACAATCCCGCCCACCGTAGCCTCCCCCTGAAACCGGGCCGCGCCGGGCGCCAGCCATTTGCCTATGATGATCATAGACAGGCTGAAGCCAAACAGCGCCAGGGTGGTACCGATACCGTGGTCAAAGGCCTGCGCCGCGTTGCCGGAGGAATAGCCGCCCCCTACATAGGAGGCGGCCATGGTGGCAAAAATGACGGCCGTTCCATAACGCCCGCCCGAGGCGGTAAAATCCGCGGCGCTTTGCATACCCCGCCCGCCCCGCAGGCTCATAATCACCAGCACCAGCACATAGCCGACGACAATCGCAATATCGATACCCATAAAGAAATCCCCTCCGTACCTCATGTATATGGGAAGATAAGGGTGTACGTGCCTGTCAGCAGTTTAATTGCGGGCAGTCGGGATGGAACTGCATCAGCTCAATCCGATTGCCGTCCGGATCGTGTATCCAGGCTTGCAGGTTTTTGTCACAGCCCTGTGTGGGTTCGATATCGATCGTCACGCCGGCGGCACGAAGCCGCTCCACCAGCGCGGCCAGATTGTCGGTTTCCAAACACAAATGCTGGAAAGAGGCTTCTGGCGGGGTCGGATTCCCCCCATAGAACAATTCGATAAACTGCCCCTCGGTCACTTTCAGATAGTGAATCCAGGGACGGTCCTGGTCGTCGTGAAGTTCAAAGGCGTGGGTCAGCCCCAGCTGATCCACGTAAAAGCGGAGAGCGGCGCCCATATCGGAGACCGCAAACGCCGCGTGAGATAACCCCTTTATCATGTGTCGTTCTCCTTCCAGGGCGTTTCCCGCACAAAATTCATGGAGTCCGCCAGCCGTTTGACCTGTGCCATAAAGCGGTTATAGGCGTCAATTCCCATACGGATGTAGGATTCGCTATCCGCCATGCCGCACAGGCGGGCAAATGTTTCACCGATTTTCCGCTCCACATGCCGGCCGTCCCGCACACAGAGATAATAGAACGAAAAAGCGCCCGATTCCTGCAGGTCGTCGTAAAAGGTGGGAGCGGTTAAATGAAGATTGTTGTAAAAAATATTCTGGGCTTCCTGGGCCGTGAGGTTGTTGGGGAGGTAGGCGTCCATGCCCACCTCAGCCGCAAATACCAGCAAAATGCGCCGCTGGGTCGGCAAAACGGGATTTTCAGCCGCACCGTTGGCAGGCGGCGTCACGTGATCGATGGCGGCGATATCCTCCGCCAGACGGGCGCCCATCCGCCGTGCTTTTCCCAAATTGCCGTTGGCCTTTTCCTGCTCCACCTGTTTTACAATGGCGGCGGCCGTTTCGCTGTCAAAGGGTACGAAATCCGACAGGTTGACCGTATCGTCGAAGATTTTCACATCGTTGTCGTTGTCAAAAGGCATGGCGGTTCCTCCTTAAGCCGATTGGCCGTTTTCAAGAGCCTGCCGCAGGGCCCGGGCGAGCTGGTCGGGACAGGATGTGCCCCGGCTGCCGCACTGTACGCCGTCAAGCAGGGCGATAACCTCTTCCACCGGGCGATTTTCCACCAGACGCGCCACCCCTTGTGTGTTGCCGTTACAGCCGCCCTCAAAGCGAACGTCATGAACCCGGCCGTCCCGAATATCAAAGTGGATGCTTCTGGAACAGGTTCGATTGGTTTTATATTGGTATGCCATGTCGGCGCCTCCCTTATTCTGATTTCTTTTTCCTGCTTTTGCACTCCAGCAGGGCCTCCACACAGTCGTCCGGCGCGGATACGCTGCCCAGCGGGCGCGGTTCAGAAGAATACATGCCATGAAAATCCGATCCGCCGGTTACCAGCAGGCCGTGCTGCGCGGCAAATTCCGTGAGCTGCGCGGATTGTTCCGGCGTGGCGCTGGGATGGTACGCCTCCACGCCGTGGATCATTTCGCTGACGGCCAGCTCCTCCATCAACTCCTCGTTATGGTAGAGAAGCGGATGCGCCAACACCGCGACGCCGCCCGCGCTGTAGATTAGGTCGAGAGCCTCCCGCGTATCGGGATAATCCACCCGTGTCTGAATGCTGCCGGTCTCTTTGGAAAACAGCTTGTCGTAGACCGGCCCGTAGATGGAATCCGCATAGCCGGCGTCCATCAGCGCGTGCATGATGTGCTGCTTGTATATGTTGGTGCTGCCGCTGGCGCATTTCATAATCAGCTCCGGGGTGATGGGATAATAGCGCATGACCTTGCGTATCATTTCCAATGCCGCCTTTTTGCGGCTGTCGCCAACGCGGTGACAAAGGGATTCCAGCCGGTCCGGCTTGTCGCAAAGATAGCACAGGATGTGCGCCTTGCGGGAGCGGGGTGTGTCCCAGGTGGAGAACTCCACCCCGTGGATTACCCGCACCCCCTGCCGGCGGCCGATGGTGACCGCCCGCACCGCGGATGCCATGGTGTCGTGGTCGGTAACGGAAACGGCCGACAGATTCCGCCTTTTGGCAATGGCAATCAGTTCTTCAATGCCAATAGAACCATCCGATAATTTTGTATGACAATGCAGATCGATTGCCACGGGAAAGCCTCCTCCAACGAAAAGTATTTACATTCAGTATAAACCTTTTTTGAAAAAAAGACAAGTCACCTGTCGAATTCCGGCATTTTATCCTTTATCTTGCCCGGATTTTGGCCCGAATGCGGCGAAGCTCCTCCTTATCCAGCGGCGAGACCCGATAGGAGTCCAGCGCCTTTTGAATGGCTTTAAGGCAGGTGGGGGCATCGGGACGGCTGCCTGTGAACAGCGGCATGGTACGGTCGCGGTATTTAATCAGGCATACCGACAGGGCCCAGGCCACCGCCATCTGCACATAGTAGTCCCGACAGTCCATCCCGTCCAGCAGCGCGAGCGTCTCATCGATATAGGTGTCGTTTATAAAATAATCCATCCGCATGACAACCGCAAACCGCCGGGTAAATACCGGACAGCCGGGGGAGAATAGCGGCTGCAAAAACAAGCGCACCTCCTCTGGAAAACGGGCCGCGCTTTTAAACGCGGCACAGAATACATCACAGATTTCCCAGCTGTTGATAAGGGGCAAAAAAGTCCGGGTTCGTTCCAGCCGGTCCGTCATTGAACCGGGAAGCCCGGCGATGACCAGTCCCATCAGCAGACGCTCCTCCCGTGTGCCGGTTCCGGCCTGTTCCAGAAACGCCGACCCATCGCCCGCGCGCAGGATATCCCGGGCCATGGCGCGTAAAACCGGAACACGCACGCCGTAGCTTCCTGTAATACCGGGAGTGAGACCCTCCGTAAAGCGCCGGTATTCGTCGTCGCCCTGTTCAGCTAGCCGGCAGAGCAGCTGCCGGTAATCGTCTGTGGTAAATGCCATGGGCATACGCCTCCTGTAATCAACAATGGAATGAATGACGCGGTCGTTATACGGCAGGAGGGGCTCTGCCCCGACAGACATTCTTTCAAGGACGCGGGGGCAGAAGCCCTCGCGTCTATTGTATCATAGCCCGTTGCAAAAACCAAGAACCTATGGTACACTTTTGGCCTAGAGGTGATGTGAATGCGGCAAAAGCGCGTTCTCCGGAGACAGCTCCGGGGTTTGTGGATAGCCCTGACGGTGGGCACAGCCTTATTTGGCGGCATGGCCGTGCTGCAGGCGTGGGAGCCGCTGGCCTTCGACCGGGCGGTCTACGCGGGGATTTCATCGCTGGAATCGCCGGTGGTTACCACGTTATTTAAAGGGGTTACGTTTCTGGGGGATACGACCTGGTTTATTGTGCTGTGCCTGGGTTTGCTTTTACTGGTTCGGCCTCGTTGGTGGGGCGGATTGTTTACTCTTAACGCCCTGCTGGCCGGAGGCGCCAATCAGGGATTAAAACGCTTGTTTGAAAGGGCGCGGCCAGGAGACAATCCGCTGATTACGGTTGGCGGGTTCAGCTTCCCCAGCGGCCATTCCATGGGTGCCATGGCCATTTATGGGATGCTGATTTATGCCGTTTGGCATACCGCCTGGAGCGTCCGCCGCAAAGCGGCTTTCACGGCGGCGTTGTCTTTTCTCATCCTCTTGGTGGGGATTAGCCGCATTTACCTTGGCGTGCATTTTGCCAGCGACGTGCTGGCCGGGTTCGGCGCGGGTTTGGCCAGCCTGTCCCTGTTTCTGCTGATTCTGACAGGCATACAGCGCCTCAGCCTCCAGACGCCGGCGGGGGAAAGGCCGCCAGAATAATATCCTAACTAAATAGATGGCAAAATTGAACAGGATTCCCCCAAGGCCCTCTGTACAGAGGGCCTTTTTACGGCGCGAAAAGGCGATATATAATGAAATTAGACCTCATACATGTTGGTTTTTGGCTATATTTTATTATAAATCGGCTTTTTATTTGATGGAATTCCTGTTATAGTCAATATACAGAAACTGAATGGGAAAGGGAGATATGTATATGGGTGTTTGGCGTAAGGGTACGAGCCTGCTAACAGCGGCGGCATTGATGCTGTCGGCTGTGTTCACCGCGCTGCCGGCTGTGGCGGAATCGACCACCAGTACCATTGACAGCGTACAGGTCAATCAGGCGGGATACATTACCGGGCAGGATAAAACTTTCGTGGTTTCGCGCACCGAAAAAGACGCGCAAAGCGTTGCCTTTTCCCTCCAGGACAGCACGACAGGGAAAGCGGTGTATACGGGCGTGATGACCAAAGAGGAGACGCCCTATGCCGGCACGGCCAACGAATGGCCTCAGACCTACTATGTGGGGGATTTCAGCGGATTTGACCAGCCGGGCCGCTACACGATTACGGTAACCTGCGGAGACGAAACAGCGGCATCCTGCGCCTTTTCCATCGGCGATGCCGTTTCGCTCTACAGTCAGCCGCTTTATGCGACGTTGGCTTATTTCCGGGGAGAGCGGGACACCGGTAATACGGCGATCAAAAACCAGTATAACGGAGACCAGCCTATCGATTTGCATGGGGCCTGGTACGATGCCTCCAACCGGCCTGCCGTCTATGTCGGCTATATCGATAACTACAACTATATGACCTGTCCGGTGGAAGGCAACACGTCCTATCAGCTGTTCAGCGCTTACGAGGCCGCCCCGTCTCTGTACGATGGCATTGATTATAACCATAACGGTACGGCGGACATTCTTGAGGAAGCCGTGTGGGGCTGCGACTGGTATGTGCGGCTCAAGCCGCAGGAGCTGACGGGCGGCTATTTTTACAATGGTCCGGAACACGGCAAAATCCATTCCAACGAAAGCGTGAAAACGCCGGTAGCCATCCGTATGGGCACAGGCACGGCCATTGCGGCGCTGGCCAAAGCGGCGCGTTATGGAATCGACGGGGATTTTACCGCCGAGGAATACGGCCTGAACGCCAAACAGGCCTGGGACTGGTATATCAAAAACAACGCCTCGCAGGCCTGTGAAGATGGCATGGAGCACCTCATGGATGATATCTACTGGGCGGTTGCGGGACTGGAGATGTACCGCACCTTCCAGGAACAGGCGTATTTAGATAAAGCGATATCCAGCATCGATGCGGTTCTGGCCCGCCAGACGGGGGACGACCGGTTTGAGGGATGGTTTGAGCTGGGGATGGAGGCCGACAATCCCAAACAGGAGGGCGGCCCTTACCACAACTGGCTGGATGAGGCGGCGGTGCTTTACCCGCTGATTGGCTACGCGCAGCTTTGCCCGGAGGATACCGCGCGGGTCGCGTCGATCAAAACAGCGGTAAAAGATTATATGGATTTCAAGCTGGCGTTGAGCGAGGAAACAGGCGCGAATCCCTATGGCTATGCCAAGCAGTATTTCCGGCATGACGTGGGCGATCCGGACAGCACCCTCACCCGGTTTTTCCAAAATGAGACCGGCCACGCGACCAGCCCCGGTCCCAACACCAAGGGCTGGACATCCGGGGAAAACGGCCGGTTGCTGTCCCTGCTCTATGCCAGCCTGCTGGCCGATGAATTCCTGGGCACGGACGACTACCTGTCCTACGGGCTGAACCAGCTCAATTGGGTATACGGCGTTAATCCTTATGCCGCTGTGATGCAGTGCGGCATTGGAGATGGCCGCAACCTGGCCGAGGAAATCGGCCATGGCGGCACCGTGCCTTATGGAGCGTTCATCAATGGTATCCGTGGAAACTACAAAGAAAAAATCACCTACGATACCGGTTACAGCGATTCGAAAGATATCCCCTTTATCGACCAATCCTATTGGACGGGGGAGTGGTTCCTTCCCATTGGTACTGATGCGATCGTCGCCCTGACCAAACTGATGGCGACGGTCGGAGATACCGTCCTGCTGCCGAAAAACGTCCCCTGCGAGGCGGAGAATGCCGAATATCTGCTAACGGCGGAAAAGGGCAGCAACAAAGGGAATAAAAGCTTTGCCGTACAGGCGCAGAATATCCCAGACGCCTCCGGCGGACGGGCGGTAACCGGCATCAATGAGCCGAACGAGGGCGTTATCTGGCTCCATGCGCCTAAGGCAAGCAGCATCACGCTCCGCTATGCCGCTGAAAACGGGGGGACTATCCATCTGTATGTCGGCGGCCGGGCGCAGGAGATAGAGCTCCCGGCCACGGGAAGTGGGACCACGTTTGCCAGCGTCAGTACCTGGGCCTCGATAAACGATGGGGACAGTGTGGCTGTGCAGTTTGCACCGGGGGATACCGCGGTTACACTCGACTATCTCCTGTTTAACGATATTACGGTAGCCTCCGCCGAACATACCCTGGCGACCACCCTGGCCGGCAATGCACCCGCTCTTCCGGAGGCGGTCACCGTCACATATTCGGATGGGAGCACAGGCCGGGAGACGGTTGAGTGGGACAATGTCAATCCGGCGGATTATGCCCGTCCGGGGACGTTTTCCGTAAGCGGGCGTCTGGGCCGTTCGGAGCGGGAGGTCACCGCCACAATTACGGTATATGACCGGGCGGACGCGGTATGGATCGAGCCGACCCGGATCGCGACTCCGGTGGGAACAGTCCCCCGGCTTCCAGAAACCGTTACCGTCTATTATCCAAACGGTGCCGCCTTGCCGCTGCCGGTTGCGTGGAACACTCCCGATACGTCCGCCTATGCGGCGGCCGGAGAGGTCACTATTGTCGGCACTGTGGAGGGCCTGGACGGTAAGGCACAGGCACGTATAACCGTGCTCGCTCCTTTCCCGGAAGGGGTATCTGATATCGCTTTTGGGAAGGTGGTTTCCGCCTCCGGGTCTAACAGCGTCAATGACGTCTCCTGCGCGGTGGACGGCAATTTAGCGACCCGATGGGAGTCCACCGTAAACGGGGACGAACACCAGTGGCTGGAGATCGACCTCGGCAAAACCTATACTGTGGGCGCGGCCGATATTTTCTGGGAAACCGCCTTTGCCAGCGAATACCGTCTGTCGGTATCCGAAGACCGAACCCATTGGACGGAGCTTTACTATACCGATGCCTCAGACGGGGGCGAAGACAGCATCACGTTTGACGAGCCGGGCAAAGGACGTTATCTCAGGCTCGATTGCCTGACACGCGGCTACGCCGGTTGGCGAGCCTACTCTCTGTACGAAATCCGTGTGTTCTCCGCAGCCAGCGCCGATCCCTATATCCCAGCGGAGGGACTGGAAATCGTGTCTGGTACCAGTGTGCTGTGTGATAACGGGCAGGCGGTTCCTTTAAAGGTCCTGTTTACTCCGGCGGCCGTATCCATCGACGAGGTGCTGTGGACGGTGTCCGCGCCGGATGGCCAGCCGACCGACTGTGCCTCGATCGATTATACCGGTGTGCTGAAAGCGCACAAAGACGGGCTGGTGAAGGTTACCGCCCGCGCGGTGGACGGTTCGGGGGCACAGGGATCGCGCCTGTTTCTCATTAAAGGACAAAGCGGGGGCAACTTAGCCTTAAATAAAACCGCCACCGCCCAATATTCCCACAGCGCCACCGAAAACCTGCCTGCCGCTGCGGTGGATGGCCGGGCGGACGGTGCTTCCCGTTGGTCGGGCAAATGGGGCGAAGATGACCAGTGGTTCCAGGTGGATCTGGGGCAGGCACAGCCTATTAACCGGGTGACGATCAACTGGGAAAACGCCTATTCCTCCGCCTATGAATTGAGCGTGTCGACCAATGGGGAGCAATGGACCCCGGTTTATACACAGGCAAAGGGGGCTGGGGGAATCGAGACAGCGGATTTTGACGCGGTTTCTGCCCGTTATGTGCGCCTGCACAGTACCAAATCCGCCACCTCCTATGGCATTTCCATCTGGGAATTCGAAGTGTATTATGCGCCGAGTGTTTCGGCAACGGCGGAGGATGTCGCCCGTACGCTGGCCGGCTGGCCGGCCCCTGTCGAAGGGGGAGAACGACTGGCCCTGCCTGTGCAGCCGGGATATACGATCAGCTTGCATTCCATATCCGCGCCGGAGGTGCTGTCCGCTGACGGGACGGTAACGCCCCCGGCAGAGGATACGCCGGTGTCGTTCCGGTTTCGGGTTGTCTCTGAGGAAAATCCGGAGGATACGGCCGACGCGGACGTTACACTGACCATCCCGGGGATTGGAACCGAAGGAGCGGCGCTGCACGGGGAACTGGCGGCTCTTGAAGCGTTTGAGCAACAGGAAGCCTACCGGCAGGGCTCCCCGCTGCTGGTCAGCCGGTATCACGAAGCCCGGCGGGTCGCGCAGGAGGTCTGGGCCAAAGGGAACCATGCTAGACCGCTGGCAGGATTAGCGGCCGGTCTGCTTAAAGAAGCCAGGGAGGCGCTGCTTCAGGCGGACGCTGTCGTAATGGGCGATGTCAATACGGATGGAGAGATAACCGCCGAAGACGCGTTGATGGCGCTCCAGGCGGCAACCAAAAAAATTACCCTGACGCCTCAGCAGACGCTGGCGGCCGACGTGAACCGGCAGGATGGCGTCACCGCTGCGGACGCTTTACGGATCCTGCAATATGTAACGAAAAAAATTGCCGCTTTTTAGGCGATGATAAATAAAGTGGCTTTTAACCCGAAACGGCATAGTCATTCGTGACTATGCCGTTTTTTTATTGCCTGCGAAGCTAATATTAGCGCATAAAAATGTCAAACAGCCGGTTATTTCAAAGGTCTAAAGATGGCGTGGGAATAAACATGCACAAAAAGAGCAATCTAATTTTGGTATTTCTTTCTGCGCTTTTTTGATTATTTATGATTGACTTTGATTGAATCGCTGTGTATAATAGTCATAGAAAATCAAATTAAGTCAACATCAATCATTGGGGTGATAACCATGCTGGCGGAAGAACGGTTCGATCGGATTCTGGCGTTGCTGGATCAAAAACGCACCGCGACGGTCCCGGAGATGTGCGCGGTAACCGGTGCGTCTGAAGCCACCATTCGTCGGGACTTGGGCATACTCGACCGGCAGGGACGGCTGAGCAAGGTGCATGGCGGCGCGGTGGCGGTCGCAACTGAGTTTGAAAGCCGGGAGCGCGACGTGCTCACGAAAGAACAGCTGTATGTACAGGAAAAAGAACGGATTGCCCGGTATGCAGCCCGGCAGATTCAGGATGAGGACGTGGTGTTTATCGACGCCGGCACCACCACGCTGCGGATGGTGGACCATCTGGGCGGATGCCATGCCCTGTTTGTCACGACCGGGATTGAATGCGCGCGCCGCATGGTGCAAAAGGGGCTGCGCGTCTATGTGGTGGGAGGCCAGCTCAAACCGGGAACCGAAGCCATTGTGGGCGCGGCCGCGCTGGATACCATCCGCCGTTACAATTTTACCAAGGCTTTTCTGGGGGTAAACGGTGTGACGGTTCGCCAAGGATGTACCACCCCCGACGCGGAGGAGGCGGCCGTGAAAACAGCGGCGATTCAACAGGCGTATCTCTCTTATGTACTCGCCGATTCCAGTAAATTTGGTAAAGTGGCCGCCGTCACCATCTGTGCCTTGGATAAGGCCTGCATCCTCACCGATCATGTGCCGGACGACCAGTATCGGCAAAACGGTATTATAAAGGAGGTGGAAGAATGATCTATACGGTAACCTTTAATCCCGCCATCGATTATGTGGTTTTCGTCCGCGATTTTGCGACCGGGCACGTCAACCGCACACAGGCAGAAGAGATCTACTGCGGTGGTAAAGGGATTAATGTGTCCACCGTCCTGCAGCGTCTCGGCGTGGAAAACGCCGCTCTGGGTTTTCTGGCCGGGTTTACCGGCGCTGCCATTGAGCAGGGGCTGCGGGAAACGGGTATCTGCACCGATTTTATCCATTTGGACGAGGGCCTGACCCGTATCAATGTAAAAATCAAAGCCGGGCAAGAAACTGAGATTAACGGCCGGGGGCCGACCATTAGTGAACAGGCGCTGGAATCCCTGTTTCAAAAGCTGGACCGCCTCACAGAAGGCGACATGCTGGTTTTAGCCGGCAGCATCCCTTCCAGCCTGCCCAGCGATATCTATGAACGGATACTAAAACGGATGCAGGGGAAAGGCATCGCCCCTGTGGTCGACGCTACCGGCGACCTGCTTTGCCGGGTGCTTCCCTACCGGCCGTTCCTGATTAAGCCCAATCATCTCGAACTGGGTGAGATATTTGATAAAGTGCTGCAAACCGATGAGGAGGTCGAAGCGTGCGCTCGAAGGCTGCAACAGCAGGGAGCCCGCAATGTACTGGTTTCCATGGCCGGAAAAGGCGCGCTGCTGCTGGATGAAACCGGCCGCGCGCACCGGATCGACGCCCCACCCGGAAAAGTGATCAATTCGGTCGGCGCGGGTGATTCCATGGTGGCCGGATTCCTGGCGGGATATCTTGAGCGACGCGACTATGCCTATGCCCTGCGTATGGGGATTGCTGCCGGGAGCGCCACCGCTTTTGCGGAGGGATTGGCTACCCGAGAGGAAATAATGAAGCTGTTTCAAACCCTTTAACCCAATATGAAAGGAGACGGTCCCATGCGAATTGTCGACTTATTGAAACCCGATCAAATCGCATTACACACCACCGCCGCGGACAAAAACGCGGCCATTGAAAAGCTGGTAGCCCTGCAGAAAAAAAGCGGCGCCCTGGCGGATGCGGACGCTTACCGGCAGGCCATTCTGGCCCGTGAGGCGCAGTCCAGCACCGCTATTGAGGCGGGAATCGCCGTCCCACATGCCAAAGCGGATTGTGTGTTAAAACCCAGCCTGGCCGCTATGACGCTGGACAGGGGAGTAGACTATGGCGCGATGGACAAACAGCCGTCCAACCTGTTTTTTATGATTGCCGCGCCGCTGGATGGGGATTTGCATTTGGAAATTCTCTCCCACCTGATGGTGCTGCTGATGGATCCGGCCTTTTCCGCCGACCTGCGGGCCGCCGCCAGCGCGCAGGATTTTCTGGCGGTCATCGATCGCTATGAGCGCGCTAAATACGGCGAGCGGGAGCCAAACGAAACGACTGGCGCGGCCCCGGCGGCGAGCGGATACCGTATTCTAGCGGTGACCGCCTGTCCCACCGGCATCGCCCATACCTATATGGCGGCCGAAGCTCTCGAAAAAGCCGGTGAAAAATGCGGCATCCGCGTGAAAGCGGAAACCGACGGCAGCGGCGGAGCCAAAAATGTGTTGACCGACGAGGAGATCGCCGCGGCCGACGGCATTATCGTTGCCGCGGACCGCGATGTGGAAACCGCCCGGTTCCATGGCAAAAAAGTGCTGTTCGTCCCGGTGTCCGACGGTATCCACAAAGCGGAGGAGCTGATCCGGGAGATCGAAAGCGGGAACGTCCCGGTCTTTCACAGCGACAGCTCCTCGGCGTAGTCCAGATGGCGGAAGTCGCAGCCGCCGCAGCGGCCATA
>URYP01000035.1 GCA_900552115.1 uncultured Oscillospiraceae bacterium
GTGGTTTCCTTATGGCGCCGACCATTCGCGATAAACGCCCCATGGATAGTTTTCGGAAATTTTCTTTAGTTTTATTGTTACAACGACCAGGTTCGGTTCCTTCACCCCGGTCGCATCGACGGCGATTTCATAGGCTTTACCGTCCGAACTCAGCGGGTGATCCTTTACGTTGGTCTGCCCCGCGCCTAGGACGCCCTCCTGTACATCATCCATATAGCTGGCGGACAAACCATATACGCGGGAATGGATTTCATAGCCGATATCGGCCGGCAAAATGGACATATCAAACCGCAGGAGCTGGTGGGTCACGATGCTTTTGAAATACTTAAAATCCAGATCGTTCAACGCAAAAACGCCATTGAGAAAACTCGAAGCGCCGCTCTCCTCGACGTTCCAGATCGACAACATCATCGAATTACTGAGCGAAAAATAGCTGTCGAGGTCATATTTGGCCAGCTGCGTACAGGTCAGATAAGGAAGGCCGTCGTTGAGTAGGGTCGTATCCACTGATCCGATAAAATCGCCCACGGTGCCGGTTTTATAGGCGCCCGCGTAGATATTGGAAGATAGCCATTTAGCAAATTCCTCCTGTTTCATATTCGGTTCCGGCACGAAATAAGCGGCATAAGCGACCGTATCAAACGCATACTGCAGATTGACCGGCTGTGTCGTCCCTTTTATATTAAAGTAACAATTTTGTATATTGTCGGTTTTACCCCCGTTGCTGCCCGCGATCGCCTTAATGTTGGCTGTATACATATCGCTGATAAGGTAGCAGCCCGCCAGCGTTCCCTGGTTGTCCCCGACCATGCCGCCTACATACTGGTTCGACGTGGAATAGTGAACAATCCCGTACAGATTGCTGCGGTTCTGGATAAAGTAACACCCGCGAATACTGCCCGCGTTCTGTGCGGCAAACACGCCGAGATAGGTATCCTGGCTGGAGGCGGCATTGCTCGCGGTAAGAAGCCCGTTGGTGATGCCCACGTTGCTGATGCCGCCGTTATTTTCGGCAGCGATACAGGCCGCGTACATTGCCGTATTCGTTTTCTGTGCCGTAACCGTAAAATGATCCAGCATGAAATTTTTGATCTTTCCTGCTGTGCCGATGGTATGGAACAGCGCGGCGCGGCCGGTTCCCGTTACATTGAGATTAGAAATTGTATACCCGCCGCCGTCAAACGTACCCATAAACGGCGTGCTTTCCGTCCCGATGGGCGCCATTGTGCGGCCGCCCATATCCAGCGGATAATCGAGCCTGAAAATTTTGTCCGCCGTATCGTTCCCCGCCGTGACGTAGGCCGCAAAACTCTCAAAATCCTCCGGCGAACTAATGAAAAAGGTGGTGCCGTCGTTGTCCGCCCAGGTGGAAACAGCCGCCGTACTGTCGTGATAGCGCGGGTTAAGGGCAGGATTCCCCTCAAACAGCGGGCTAAAATCAAATTCATAACGAATTTTCATCAACATAACCGCTACCGCATAGTAGCGGTGCGTAAACGCCGATGACTGACCAACCGACGCTTCGATATATCCCCCGCCCGTTTTGGAGGGTTCGATCGTCCACGCGTCGCCGTTCTTTACCACGGAAAACAAATTGGAAGCACTGGTTACGGTAACATCAACGGGACGTCCGTCCGTTGTAATCTGCCCCGCGCAGGACGCGCTGACAAATTCCAGATATTTGCCGCTGCCGAAATCCAGTTTGAGAACCGACAATTCCGACGCGTCCTGAAACGCGGCGGAAGGCGATGTTAGAAACGCATTCAATTCGGGATAATGCGCGGCGTCCGGCGCACTCCAGACGCTGCCGGACGCAAAGGCGATCGTTTTCGAAACCCCCGCAACCTGACCGTCATAGGTCAGCAGCTTCGGATCATACGCCGACCCGGTAATGGAACCGGAATCCGCCACCGGCGACAGGGACGCGCCTTCGACATAGGCCGCGTTATAACATCCCGTAATGCTGCCGCCGTTTTCCACGGCGATTCCCGCGCTGGCCGCCGTCGTGCTGCGGACGACTCCGGTATTATAGCTGTTTTCGATGACGCCCCTATTTCGCGCCGCAATTCCCGCCGCCAAGCGGGTACCGGTGACCAGACCCATGTTGTAGCATTCACGGATACGCACCGACGCTTCGGCCTCGCTACAGATTCCTGCCGCCGTGTCACCGCTGACGGACACATTGGAAAAACAGCGTGAAATCGTCGTCGTCCCTTTGGCATATGCGGCCAGCGCGGCGCTTTTGCCGCCTGCGTTATTCACGTTGCCGGCGTTCATACCGGTATTGGTGACAACCGCGTTTTCGACCGTCCCGAACAGGGCGGCGTTTCCGTCCGCGTTGGCGGCGGGAATCGTTATGTTCGATAACACATGCCCGTCCCCATCAAATGTTCCCATAAAGGGCATGGATGCTATGCCAATCGGCGTCCAGTTTGGGACGGTTGACAGATCGATATCGCTGCCCAGCGTGACGGTCCATCCCGCGAAGGATGGGTTGGTAATGTTCAGGTGCTCGTGCCGGCCGTTGGGATTGTTATCCGCGGTCAGCGTCCCATTGACGATGGCCGCAAATTCGGCCAGTTCCTTTGCCGTGTTGATTACGAAACGATGGCTCTCCATCCCGGAATCGTACCAGCATTGCAGATTGGCCAGCACCGGCCGCGCCTGTCCGTCACAGGTGACGTTCAGCACGGCAAGCCCTGTGCTGAACTTTTCAAAACCGGTAAACGGCGTGGCTTCGTCAAACAGGGTATCACCCCAGCCCACCGTGCCGGTAAACGTATGTCCCGCATAGCCGTTTTGATAATAAAGCTGCGCGGAGGGATAACGGATTTCGCCCGCCGTGACCGAGCGCGCGTTGGTCAGGCTGACAGGGATGGCCGCGGCCTTAACAGCGCCTGTCAAATTATCAGTGAACATCACCGGCAGCGGATACAAACCCTCGACGTCGGCAAAGCCTCGTCCAAGTGCCGCAGCCGTGGGGAATTGACTGGCCGCCCCGCCCGTATTCTTCATGTCGCCGCACGCGCCGATATCGTAATAGCTGTTGATAACGGCGGCGCCTGCCGCCCGGCCATAGACTACGCCGCTGTTCGTCGCTTCCACATAGGCGGCGGCATAGCAGTTCTCGAGGCTCGCGCCCGCCGCATCCCCAATAATACCGCCCGCTGTGTCTCCCGCACAGGCCGAAAACACAAATCCAGTTTGAAAGCTGTTGAGGATGCGGGCGGACGCGTCGGACGCATATCCGGCCAAACCACCCAGCACTCCCGGTACGGTTTTGTCCGGCGCCGCGACGACCGGGACTGCCGAAAAGCAGTTGGAAACCGAAGCGTTTTTGCCCAGGCGCGCGACCAGACCGCCCGCGCAGGTGATCGTATCGTCCGCCAAAACCTGCCCCGACACAAGGCCGAGGTTCGATATCTCGCCGTTTTCCACAACGCCAAACAATCCCAGCTCCGGCGACCCTGTCGAGCCGTTGAGATACAGACCGGAAATGGTATGGCCCAGTCCGTTCAGCGTTGTGCTGAACGGCGCGGCGCTGTTCGGGCAGACAGGGGCAAACCCTTTTTGATACGCCTCTCCGCAGTCGATATCCGCGCCCAGGACAAACGTATCGCCTGACTGCGCGCCGGAGGGCGGCGTCACACCGTAGTTCAGCGTATCTACCAGCAGACCGTTGCCGTCCGCCCGCAATTCTGTCAGGCATGTCAGCCCCTGAAGCTGATCGGCGGTGTATATCGTCCAGGGATACGCGAGCTGTATGCCGCCCGCGTCGGTACGCCGGGTAATCCACATCCCTTGCGGATTGGCAAAATAATAGCTGTAGTCCGCCACCCCACAGGATACGACCGACGGTACAAAGGCGATACGGCGGGAGAAGGTACCGGAGGCATAGTCCGCCGAAACGACAATTTCCGATTCAGCACCCTCCCGGGTGCTTTGCAGCATTTTCCCGTTAGCCGTCTTGTCAAGGCTGCCGTCTGCCGGGCTTTGCAGCGCGATATCCTCCGCCGTGACGAACAGGTTGGAAAATCCGTCGTCCCCGAAGCGGCCCGCATTGGTATAATACAGCCCCAGCGAATAAAATCGGCTGACATCGTTCAGGTATACCTCATCCCGCTGTGTTTCGGCAGCATCCGTCTGCGCATGAGTCCACGCGGGACGGGGATAATAGCCCGCTTCCTGCCTCCAGCCATCCCCCAGGGACAGGCGGCCTTCGGTCATGCGATAGGTATCGGATTTTCCGCTGAACAGCGGGGTGAGTTCGCCGTCGTATACCTTTTCGGTAAGCGTGTTACCGCCGGAAGCGGCGTTCATATACAGGAACCGTCCTTTCAAAACGGCGATGCTGTATGGATAAGGATTGACGTTGCTGTTGTAATAGCAGTTCTCCGCTGAGGAACTGACGGTAGAATACACGTCGTCCCTCAGTTCCTGCTCATCTTTATACAAGCCGTTTCCGATAAAGGAAATGTCGTTTTCCGAGGGAAACGTATAGGCGCCTGTAAAATCCTTGTAAACGACAGCGGAACCCACCAATCCGCCGAGAGCATGCTCCACGCCGTCCCTATAGGAAATCCGGCCGCCGTAAACGCTGTCTTTCAGGCTGAAACGGATGCCCGCCGTCTCAGAATTCCCAATAAGTCCTCCGATCGAGCATACCGAACCGTCCTGCTTTCCTTTCAGGTCCATGGTGGATACGCAGCGGTCAATGGTCAGGGTGGGACCGTTTACCCGGCCGGCGATGCCACCAAGGCTGGTATAGCCGTCAACCGTTCCGTAAGACGCGCTGTCGGTGACGACAATCGTCGCGTCGGCCCCCTCGTTGTTGCCAATCAGCCCGCCACAACGCCCGCCGGCACCCGTCCCCGTTATGGCGGACACCGCAAGTCCCTGATTCAGTGTAAAGTTCCGGCCCGGGTCCATCAGCACCAGGCCGACGAGCCCGCCCACATTGGGGGATGAGGCGCCGCCGGTTTGGATGGTGACATTGGTGGCCGTGATATTTGTGTAGCTGCCGCCCGCGCTCAACCCGATAAAAGCGCCCGCACGGACGTTATACGTGTTTTGCGTGTCGATGGACACGTCGTCCAGCGTGAGGTCCCGCACCTCCCCCGTGTCGGTGGTGGAACCCAAAAATCCATAATAGGTTTCCGTTACCTTCAGCCCGCTATCATCGTATTTCCGATAGCCTTGTTTGCAGGTGATATGCCGCAGGACAGAGCCGTTTCCATCCACATGCCCGGCCAGGTTGATGATCGGCTCCCAGTCCTCAAACACGCTTAAATCCAGTGTAATCGCGGGATGGCCCGCTTCCAGGGAACCGATTTTATAATATTGCAGCGCCGTATCAAAGCCGCTTTTCAGATAATCGCGGAATTTGGCCAGTTCGTCGGTATCATAGATAATGAAAGGATCGTCCGCCGTGCCTTCGCCGTAATCAAACGGCTTGACGCGCACGCTATAGGCCAGGTCCAGTGTCTTGTCCGGCAGGAAGCGGCTGAATTTTACGGTAAACTGGGTGCTGCCCACGGCCTTGATGGCATAGTGGCCATAAGGCTCTTCCCCATTCTGCGCATAAGTGAGCACAGAATCCCAGGGCTTGAGGATATCGGCAGCCACCGTTTGACGCTCCACCGTATAGGCGTCGCCGCCCGCCGCCAGATCAAAATCCGGCAGGCTGGTCAGCGTTGCGTCTGTTTTGGACAGTAAGAACACCTTTTGGGCGGAATCGTCCGACGACTGCCGCTGTGCGGGCATTCCACCGGTATATACGGAAAGCTGGGGATAATGCGTACTCGTTTCCGCCGTGAAAGAGGACGACAGCCCGGCCGCTGTGATGGCGCTTGTGTCAACGGCACATTTGGCGTCGAGGGCGCTGCCGGTATCCGGTTCGGACTGGGTAATGCTGGCCACCGTCGGGATCGCGCTTCCCGCCACGCTCCGATCAAAATAAGCGTTTGTAAACACGGACGTTTCCGCGGCTTTGCCCGCAATGCCGCCTTTGCTGCCGTCGCCGTTGAGCTGTCCGGTAAAATAAGAGTTTTTAACGGTTAACACCACACCGGCCGCGGAGCCCACCAGTCCCCCGGCGGAACCGCTGGAGGAGGTGGAATTGACAATCGCCCGGGCATAGCTGTTCTGGATGGTGTTGGCTTTAGCCGTTCCGCATAAGCCGCCCGCATCGTCCGCCGTGATGCTGCCAAAAAAGTAACAGTTGTTGAATGTAATTCCATTGTTGGTGTTATTGCCGGTAATCCCGCCGGCTACCGTCTTCTTCGCGCCGACGCGAACCGTGCTGTCCGCATTGACGGCGGCGGTGACGCTGCAGCTCTCGAACTTAAAATTATAGTTGGCGATGGGGATAATGCCGCCCACGATGGCGCCGTCAAGCTCCCCTGTAAAATGGCAGTTTTTATAGGTTTTATTACCCGACGAGGGCGCGCCGCTGATGCCGCCGACCATGGCGCGCCCCAGATCGCCGCCGCCCACAGGGCCGACAATTTTTCCGGTTACCGTGCAATTGGACACGTTGGTATCCACCAGTCCGCCTATCCCGCCGAAAGATCCGTCTTTTGCCAGGGCTTCGTATGCGTCGATGTTGGCATGGAGATTGTTGACCGACGCGTCGGTCAACGTCACCGTGGCGGCCACGGTGCCAAACAGGCCGCCGATGTAACGAGGTTTATTATTATTCTGGTTTTTATTGGCCGAGTAACCGCTCAGCGTCAGGGTATAGCTGTTTGTAACAGAGACGCTGTCGATGCGGCTGCCCGTTCCGGAAATATTGGCGGCGGCCAGCCCGTAGCTGTAACCGTTCATCGTCACGGGAATCTGCACGTCCACCGTACCAAAGGTAACACCGGACAGGACGTTGCCCCCCAGCAGGCATACCCCGGACAGGACGCCGATATTCATATTCGTGGTTTTCTGGCTCGCATACAGACTAACCGAACCGAACGCGAGGGTGTCGAACGTCGTATACGCGCTCCGGGCAAACAGGACGCCGGTATTTGTCTCGGTGAAATCCACCGGGCTATCCGCTGTTCCGGCCGTTACGGAAGTAATATTCAAATCATGTACGCTGGCATGGAACCCGATACGCAGCAGCGACTGCGTACCGCTTTCCAGCCGCAGGGCCGCGATGGTTTTTCCATTCCCGTCAAACTCGGCGCAGAAATAATTCGCTGGCAGATCCCGATAATGGTCGGCGGTATCCGAAACGCTGCTGACTGTCAGGGCGTCTATATCCGCATCCAGCCGGAACCGGCCGCCAGCATAGCCGCCGGAGGCAAAGTTTGCCATGTCCAGCATCCGCTGGAATGTCGCCAGATTAGTGATACTGCAAGCCGCCCCTTCGGTTTGATTGACCGCCGTCAGGAGCTTGCGCGACAGCGTGACGCTTGCGGTATAGCGGCCGGCATCCACCGAAACCGTATTGGCATACAGCGCCCCCAGTTCTTCCATGGGCGCATAGCCGCCGCGATAGGTATAGGCCGCGGTCCAGCCGGAGGATGTGATGCCGAGCAAAACCGCGCTGTCGAAATCCGCCGCCAGCAAACCGGTGTTGAGCGCGCTGTTTTTCATCTGGTAGGCGTTATAGGCGCTGCCGTATCCCGTCCCGCCGTTACCATAGCTGTTGGAAGCGTCGACAGACAAAAGCGGCTGGGAGGAGACCACGGCCAAGGCTTTGACAAGCCTGCCAAAATCCGTTGAGATATCCGCGGAATCGGCCCAGGCCAGCCGCGGATAGGCCGATCCATTCGTGACGAATCGATCGCTGATGGAAACGGTTTTCAGATAGGCTGTCGTGCGCGCGTTAACGGTGCCTCCCAGCGACGGAACCGCCGCATTGGGAGACACCTGGCAGTCATAATGCAGCGTGGCAGAAGGCGTGACAGCGGTATCACCAATCAGCGACCCGATGTCGGCGTTGACTGTGCCGCCCGCGAAATAGGCGTTGGAAACCGCTGTGAAACTCGCGGTGCCGGCGTAATCGCAGCCAACCAGTCCGCCGGCCGCGCTCACGCCGTTATTGGCGCTCAGGCCGAATTTGCTTTCTTCGCCCTGCGTATAGCCCAGGCTTTCAACCGTGCCTGTATAGTAGGAGTCCTTTACAGACGACGTGTTGTACAGCACCCCGGCCAGACCGCCTGTAAAGCCGCCCCCACTGATACGGCCCGTCCCGAAGCATTCCGAAACCACGGTTTTCTGCAGGGCAGCGCCTACAATGCCGCCGGTGCGGCCGGTTTCACCTCCGGCGCAGGCATAGGTGACGTCCGACCCGGACACGCACCGTTCCAGGGTCGCGTTATAGCCCATACCGGCAATGCCGCCCACCGAATTCTGCAATTTGGAGGAGGCCGCCGCCGGCGCTGTTGTGACGGATATGGTACCGGTAAACACGCAGGAAACCGCCGACGCCTCCGTCGTGGAGGAGGCGCTGTAGATACCGCCGGCAATACCGCCGACTTTGATAAACGACTGGGCGCTGCCCAGGGTTATGGACGCGTCCGACACACAGCCTTCGATACGGCCTGAGGAATAGCCCGCGATGCCTCCGATGCCGTTTACCTTGTCAAAGCCGGTACCCGTTCCATTTTCACCCAGCGAATGGATCAGGCCGCCAAAGGAGCCGTTTTGGATCGTCCCCTGGTTATATCCCGCAATACCGCCCACGGTCAATGCCGCGTTATCGTTCAGCGGCAGAGAGAATACATTGTGCAGATCCAGATTTTCCACGACCCGTCCGGCGCCGACGTCATAGTTGGTTCCCACACCGAACCGGACATCGGCGATCACGCCCCCCGTCATATTGACCGCGGCCACGCCGCCGATGGTGTCCACGGAAGACGCGTTTGCCGTAAAATCGAGATTTAACGGGTTACCCGACTGGGTGGCGATATGGATGGCGGATACCTGAAAACCGCCCTCCGCGCCGACCGAACCGGCATTATACCCGAACAGCCCGTAAACAGAGGCGGCATACGGATGCGCGGACGAATAGGGATAAGACAGATTGATAATGCTCGCGGAGGTGGAGGAATAAAAGTGTCCCCTGAAAGGCGCGGTTTCCGCCTGGCCGATCGGCACCCACAGATTGGTCGCTCCGGCGGACTGTGCCGATCCGTCGTACATACGCAGGTCGAGCACATGCGCGGTGGTATAGGTTCCCCCCACCGCGGCCGCTTCGTCCGCAGACAGACCCTGCGCGTCCAGATACTTTCCCTCGAACGAGGTGCCGGCGTTGACCTTCCGGGAAAGGCTGTAAAGCTCATCCCCCGTCTTGAGTATATAGGGCGTTGCCTGCGCCCCCAGCGCAAAAGAGGTTCCATAAACCGCGTACCGCGGATCGGAGGCGCTCAGCCAGTCGTCAGACGGGTTGCCGCCCGATCCGTCCAGCGTATTCAGTCCAAAATAGAAATCCTCCGCAAAGGTCAGCACAGAGAACGGCTGCAGGAGGGACAGCGTAACCGCCGCCGTCAGCAGTAAGCCGACCAGTCGCCGTCGCAGCGGATGTATCCGATGGTGTGTCTTTTTCAATGCCGTCTCTCCTTTCTGTAGGATAACTTTATACATGTATATCTTCAATCGGCAGCATGCCCTTTGTATCCACAAATTCCTCAAAAGCGTCCTGGGACAGCGCCTCGCTGTACCAATAGCCCTGAATTGCGTCGCAACCGAGGTCGCGTACCAGCCGGTATTCCTCTTCGGTTTCGACACCTTCCTGCACAATTTTCATACTGAACTGCTTGCCCAGCTCAATAATGCCGGAAATTAATATTTTGTCCCGGTGGGAATCGGTCCCTTTGTTGAGAAACAGTTTATCCATTTTCAAGACATCCATCTGCAGCTGTTTTAAAACGCTGAAGGAGGAATAGCCGGAGCCGAAATCATCGATAGAACAGCGAATACCATTGCGCCCCAGCATGGTCACAATATCGTTAATGGTATTGTAGCTTTCCAGCGCAAAGCTTTCGGTAAATTCCAGTTCAATCACATTGTCCGGTATTTGATATTGGTGCTTGTTTTCAATATAAAACTTTAAAAAGCCGGGCTGTATGGCGCTGATGCGCGAGACGTTGATGGACAAGGGCACCACCATTTTCCCCTGTTCGGCCCGCTCCCTCATCTGCTGCAGAGCCTTTAGATAAATGTATTTATCCAGTTCCACGATGAATCCGTTGCTCTCAAACAGGGGAATAAAATCCATGGGAGATACCAGCCCTTTGGTGGGGTGGCGCCAGCGCACCAGGACCTCGGCGCTGTCGATGCAATGCCGCTTAATGCCATATTTAGGCTGGAAATACAGCAGGAATTCATCGTTCTGCAGCGAGTTCTTCATAATGGATTCAATTTCCGCCTTATTCATAAAGCGGTTGCGGAGAATGGTATCGTAAAACAGGTAAGAATCGGTGGTAGACATGCTCAAGGAATTGAAGGCGATAGTCGCCCGCTCGATCATTTCAGCCGCCGTGTAATCTTTGGCAGGCTCGACCAGATAAATGCCGGCGTAAATATGCAGGTTATAGCCCTTTTCCTTTAAAGGCAGGTAATTATACATATACTGGTACAGCGTTTCGTACCGCCGTATGAGCGTGGCGTCGTCCGTATAGCGAAGCATGGCCACAAACCGGTCGGCAGACGCCCGCCCGATCAATTCTCCTGGCTCGACGATGCGGCGGATGGAACGGTAAAAATAGTGCAGGCAGTCGTTGCTGACGTGCGTTCCGAAGGTTTGGCTGATGTATTCATAATTCAAAACGCCCATATAAAGAATCGCGTAGCGGCTTTTCTTTTTGGATTTCAGGGTGGCGGCGACCTCAGCCTGAAATGCGGGCAGGTTATAGCAGCCCAGCGAGCTGTCGGTACTCTCAATGGCTTCCAGCTTCCGGTTAAACCGCCGCCGGGAAAACCAAATATACAGGATTACCGACAATATGAGTACGCCGAGCAGCAGGCCGATCAAAATGATCTGGGTACGCACGCTGTGCAGCTTGCTCATGGTGTCCGCCGTGCTTTTGATGTTTACAACGCCCCACTGCAGGTTATCCGTCAGCGGCTGGTAGGAGGCGAGCACGCCGTCGCCCACGCTCAAGTTCTGAGCCGTATGCGCGGTGCCGCTTTTAATGGCCTTCATAAGATCGAGCGTATCCTCGTCTTTAAAGCCGGCCTGCAACGTTTCCAAAATGCTGCCGCTGGCCGACGCGCCTGTTTTATCCGTCAGCAGCAGGCTTCCGGACGCGTCCACCAGATAGCCGCTGTATCCCGAATTGGCGGACAGCTGGATGCTGTCGCTAAAATCCTGCATGGACATAACCGTGATAATGCCCGTTATATCACCGGCGGCCATGGGGATATACACTTCTATGGCTTTACCCTTCAGATCCTCGTCATAGGCATAACTAATCCGTTTGATATTGCCGTTTTCCCGCGCGCGGTTATCCAAAATATCCGGCGGCACCGAAAGCGCTCTGGTTCCGGACATGTTGCTCGCCGTATCGCCCTTAAAATATTTGATATTGCTAAAACGCGACGCATTGCAGAAAAGCTGCAGGCTGCGCAGGAATTCGGCTTGTCCCGCGTTTTCATGGAGCAGAGCCGACAGATCGTCCGCAATGCTCTGGGATACGGATGTCATTTCATTGATCCGCCCGTTTGCCAAATAGGCTACGTTTTTGGTCTCGCTTTCAAAAGAATCGGTTTCCTTCTGCCAGGTAAAGCGATAGACCGTTTCGGTAAACCCAATGGTAAACACCAGTACGATGAAAAACACCGTAAAAACAAGGATCATCAAAATGGATTTGGAGGCTTTATCCTTGTTTTTTTCCGGCGCGGCGCCCAGGCTCTTTTCAATGGCATTGGCAATGGTCTTATTTTTATTGGTAATCAAGTGAAGCCCACCTTATCCTTCCCACGGCAGCTTATCGAGACCAAAGAACTCCCGGTATCGGTTCGGCTGCACCGCCTGCAGCTTCAGCATCATCTGCATGGTGACGCCCTCCCGGCTATTGCCGAGCGCCTCCACATTCTCGTCGGACATGCCGTTGAGGAGCAGCATGTACACGGTGCCGCCCGCCTCGTAGGGATAGACCGGCGCATCGTAATAAAAGCAAAAATCCTTTTTCCGGTTATCGTACCAGCCCGTGCCGTTTTGCGGCTGGGCATCGGCCGAATGCCAGGAAGGAAACAGCAGCTTCTTTTCCCCGCTGTAGAGGAATATGCCGGTATTGTCCGCCGGCACATTGTAGCGGGGAATCATCGACTCGATGAACACATCGCTTTCCGTCCACTGTTCCAGCATTTGCACCCGGATGTAGGCCGGGGATGTACCGGTGTATTTCACCACAAACCGCAGGTTGCCAATGTAGTTGGCAGCGGTTTTATCGGTCAGATTGACCGGGATCATCGTATCGCCGGGGGAAACCGCGTATGGCGTTTTTTTCAGCAGATCGGCCAGGGGCATGGTGTTGTCGGCTCCATCGCCTTTTTCAAAATACACCAGCCCTTCCGCGCTGAAATCGGAAATAACGGCTTTATTATTAAAATCAATGGTTCTTTGAAGCCAGGACAGGGTGACAAAAGACAAAATCAGCAGCAGGCATACGACGGCGAGCAAGATGAGAAACCGTTTTTTTCGCTGGGGCCCGGCAGCTAGAAAACGCCACTTCAAAAAACCACTCCTTTCCCGATTATACCATTTTCGTTAGTTGTTCTGCTGCAATTCGATGGCCAGAGAAAAGTCCGCCGACAGAGCGGCCGCCGGATCGGCCGGCTTCAGCTTACCGGACGCGTCGACAAACGGCAGGCGGCTGCCGTATTCCGACCAAAACAGGATATCGACGACAATGGCGTTGCCTGGGGAGTCCGGTTGGGTATTCAGGGTGAACTCCTGTTCGTAAAGCCCTGGATTAGCCCCGTAATACGCTTTCAAGGAGGCGACCATTTCGTTATAATCCGCGTGCCGGTGATTCATCAGCGATTTTATGTAATCCTTGTAGGAAACCCCGCCGACCGTTTTTCCGGACGTATCCACCGCGCTGCCGGCAGGCAGGATTGCATAGAAAATGTCCTGTCCGTTCGCGCTGTCGAACATGTTGTCGAAAACGAGCCGGTAGGTTCCCGCGATATCGAAGTCACTTTTGTTGCGTATCACCAGATGTGCGACCGTGACGCCTTCGTTGAAGTTTTCCTCCGCATACGGCTGATAGTGGAGGTCAGAGGGATCGAGCGAGGCGGAATCGTTAATTTTAACACCGCCTGTCAAGGGCACACCGGCCACCAGCTCAATTTCCAAATTGGCTGTTTGGATCAGCTCGTTATTGATTTCGTAGGTGTAGTTGATCCGCCCGACCAGATACTCCGAATCGGCCCACTGCCCCTTGTCATACAGCCACGCGCCGCTGGTCATCACCAAAAAAAGACAGACGGCGGCGGCAAGCAGGGCCGCTGCCGCCGCGATCAGCGACTGAACACGTTTCTTTTTTAAAGACATCTGTCGCATAACCACTCCTGCCGATCAGGCAATCACAGGCGTATTCGCCGTAAAGACGGATTTTGTAAACATGGTCCATTCCATCCCCATCAGCTGCTTGGCATAGTAGGATATAGTCAGCACCATCCGCCGGCCGGCATAATGGCTGGAAAAATAGGCGTTGAATTCTTCCTGATAGGTGGGATGCTCGCCGACAATCTGCACCGATTCCAGGACGTTATACAGCTGTCTTTGTTCCGGGGAAGCCGCCGGAATTTCCGTACCGCCGTTCAGGGTCAGCTCCCAAGTGTCCGCAAAGGATATTCCGTCCGCATCCGTGGGCGCATTGCCCTTTCGATAGGTCCAGGAATAGGGCGTGGCGTCGTCCGTCGGCGGCGTATAGCCGGGTACCGCCGTTGAAGCGACCGTTGCGGCGGTAAACACAGCCTGCAACAGACCCATGTGGACCGAAACACCGTTCACATCGACGTTGACACCATATTCATACGTATTGTCCGCCACCTTAATCCATGTCATTTCCGGCATATCAACGGGATTACCGCTTTCGTCGAGGAACACACATTCGATCTTGGCGCGGACGTTGGTGCTGACTGTAGAGAAATTCTCAATGGACAGACGGCCGGGGATATCGGCCTCCCCGTTTTTAAACGGTTTGATTATCTCATCGCCGGGAATCAGGTAAGCCGGCTTATCCGCTGTCGACGGATCCAGCAGCGCCCCGTAAACGCTTTTCTGCGCTTCATCCGGTTCGGTCGTCGGCAGATACTCCACCTTAGCGGTGTCGTATTCCCCCGCGCCGACCGTTCCGCCCGCAACAAACCAGGCCCGGGTGAAACCGACCCCGAACACGTTGCAGACGATACAGATAACCAGCAGAAAAGAGAGGACATAGCGTTTTTTCATGAATAATTCTCGCCCCGTTTTTTGGCCGTGCGGCCCTTTTTTACGGCTGTGACGGTGAGAACCGCCAGATACAGGAGAATAGCCGCCGCCATTACCATGTACGTGTAAACAGAAGAAAACAGAAGTTTGACATAGCCCAGGTAAGGAATTGAGCGGGTGACTCGTCCGGCCACATAGTCGTAGGCGGTGGGGGCCGGATCGCCGTAATCGTTGGCGTCGCCTTTCGTGTAAAGCAGCTTTGCCTTCGCATCGACCGCCGTCACCCGATGCGTGAAAAAGCTTTGACCATCCTTGGAGGAAAAGGTCAGCACATCCCGCTCACGGATGGTATCAAAGTCGACCGCTTCGGTCAACACCAGCGTTCCCACGGGAAGCGCGGGTTCCATGCTGCCGGATGTCACCGCAAAACAGCGCATCCCCATCAGCCGCGGTACGAGGACAAAGGCGGATTGTATCAGTAAAAGGCCGCCCAACACGACGGTGAGAAGCACGCCGGCGGTTTTTTTCCATTTCATGAGGCGTTACATCTCGTCGAGCTGCTTCTGAATAGAGCGAATGCGCTCCCGCACCTCGTCGATCTGAGCAGTGAAATTATTAAAATATTCCACATCGTCGTCATTGGGCGACTCGTTTTTCAAGATCGCCTCCACCAGCTGCGCCTGGGAACGATAGCGCTTTTTTTCCAGTGTTTCAATTAACTGCTGGTTTTTTTTCAATTCCTTTTTTAGCTTCATTTTGTCAAACATACGCGTTCTCCTTAATAATCCAACTTGTCAAATCCGTCGACCAATGCCTGGATCTGGGCATATCCCGTCGTATCGCCGTTTATAACCATTAGAAGCGCGGTATGCACGGCGTTTAGATTGGGCTTTACCTGGTTGGGCAGCTTGATAAAACTATAGTAAAGCTCGTTGACCGCTTTTTGTACCGCTTCATCCAGCCCCACAAGCGCTACCATTTTGGTGCAGACGTTCAGTTCCGCACAAACTTCGTTGTATTTGGTGGTGTAGTCGAATTCGTCCCGCGACAGCTCCGCCATAATCGAGGCCGCGTTTTTCATCGATCCCATATAAAGATCGTTATACGAGCGCTTTTGTGCGTCTGCTGTCTGCACATACAGAATTAAAAAGACAATACTGACAACGGCCAACATGCCGCTGACCAGTCTGGCCGTTCTGAGTTTCGTGAGCAGACGGCGGTTTGAAACACCGTATTCCATCTGTTATCCCCCGCAATCCATGGATTTTATTCGCTGTCTTCGGGAGGCGCTTCATTGATGTCCCCGGCCAGCTTTTTCTTTTCCCGCTCGACAAGCGCCTCCATACGCATTTCCTGCGCTTTCCGTTTGACGTTGAGCAGTTCGGAGACAAACAGGATTATGGCCGGTACCATGGCGATAAGAAAAAAGACGAAGGGATTGCGGATGAAACCGCCGATACCGGACAGAAACGGCACATTGAGCTGATAAACGCCGACCACATCCCGTCCCGGGACCTTGTATGCGTCCTCGGAGGCATTGTTGTCCCCTTTGGTGACAAAGCTCAGGCTCTCCCCCTCCCCCTCGATCCGTGTGACACGGTGGGTATTGATCTGCCTGAAGATGGCGGGATCCGACGAGTAGAAGCTGATGACATCCCCCTCCCGCACCGTATCTGGCGGTGCCTGGCGGATAAGGATATAGGAACCGGTAGGGATAGTATCCTCCATACTGGGAGACACCACTTGGAAAAGGCTGTAGCCAAACAGGAACGGAACCTTTCCCGACAGCTTGGTATACGTTAAAAAGACAGCCAGCGCCAACAGCAGCGCCGTAAGGATATATAAGAATACCGACAGGGTTTTTCGGAGAATGCGCGCCGATTTTTTCATAATACCCCTTTCAGGATCCGCTGACCAAGGAAACCGTCTCAATTTGTATGGCTTTTTGCTGATAATAGTTGCCCGCGTCGGGCGAAAGCGTAAATGTCAGGTACAGGCTGCCGCTTTCCCCGCCGCCGAGCGTCATGGAATCCGCCACGGCGATCGTACGATCGGCGGTGTCGTCGGCGCCGTACAAGTCGTAAAGCGAATGGCCCCGCTCCCCGGTCATGGCGGCGTTCAGCCGCGGCGTCCCCAGATTTTCCGCGCGCAATCCCGCAGCCAGGATCATCCGGGACAACAGCAGATCCGGGGTGATATCCGGATTGTCAGAAGCAAACGCCGCGGTTACGTTTTCGAACAGGAGCGACAGCGTCTTTTCCTGCGCGGTGTTGTTGCCCACGGCGATGCGGAAACTCTCGCTTTGATTGGGAAGATAATTTTCTATGACAATGGCGTCCACCTTCTCCTCACGGAGTACGGTCCCGCTCTCATCCGTTTCGAGGATGTGGTAAATGGCCAGCGTATCGCCGTCGTTACCGGCAATCCCCATCGACATACCAGCAGCCGTCAAATCGCGCGAATTGAGGAACCAGGCCAGCGCCGCGCAAACAATCAGCGCCAGTGAAGAGGCCGCCGCAATCCCATGCACCCATATATTTTTCTTTTCCGCTGTCCAGTGCTTCATCATGCGCTCCTCTATTGACCGCGCCAGTTCAATAATCAGCCGGAGGCACCGGACGCGCGGCGCCGCGTCCGGGCAATTTCCCGATCCGCCGCCAGCGCCGTCTTGAGCGCTTCCCTAACCTGCAGTTCCCCGGGTGTGAGGCGTTTCCGGCCCGAGCTCTGCGAAATGCTGACATATTTTTTCAGCTGCACATCGTAGACGTTAAAAGTCTCGACTTCCCGTTCCTCCAGGCTGGTGATAAAACGCGGCATAAAGCTTTGATCCGCCTGTTCCAACACGACCGGCTTTTCAGTTTCCAGCCCCCCATCCAGATGATACTGGAAGGTGACGTACTGCAGCGCGAGCAGCGAGTAAAGCTGTTTAATATACGCCTCGTTTGGCTGTTCCGCCTGTTCATTGACGGTGATTTCATAGCCGATCTTATCATAACTTTCGATAAACTGCCAAAGATCCAAACAGACCTTGAGGTTTTTATTTTTCATAATGGCGTTGGTACGCATCACGGGCGGGCGGATCATTTTACCCTTGAGCGCGCGCACCAGCTCCGACTGGTAATAATCGCTGATGGTACTGCGGATGCGCGTCACCCGCTGGAATCGTCCGGCCTCCCCGCCCTTTCCGGCCGGTTCCATTTCTTTCATATCGAGCGACAGCTTGATTACCGTGGCATGGCGGTCGGTATCAAAAGCGGTTTCAAATTGCATGCTGGTGGCCGACTGCTCTTCTCCAAACTCCGCCAACTTGGAATACCGTTTTTCCACAAAAATATTCAGCCGTTCGATCAGGGTATACAAAAATTTGTTTTCGTAGGTATCCAGCGTTTCGTCCCGATAGACATTGAGGATTTTGGAGGGGGTGATCCGGTCGCCTTCCACGCTGTTTATGTAGTCGGTGTGCTGGGCCAGATGCCGCACTGACCGCGCGTTTATATTCCGCGACAGCTCGATCGGCAGGACTTCTTCCTTTTCCTCCAGATACCGCATCGGCGATCGGATCGCGGCATCCAGCGCCGGCAGGGCGCTTTCGATGGCCAGCAGCCAGCTTTCATCGATTTGCTTGGTGAGCTGCTTGGAGCATAGCGACATGTCACAAGAACCACTGCTGACCGCCTGGATGAGATCACCGTAATACTCGTAGTCGGCAACGATATAGTTCAGGAAATCCACGGTGTCGCGATAAACGGCGTCCAGCTTTTGTTCCATGCGGCAGTCCCCCCTTTCCCATGTTAAAATCAGTATAGCTTTCTGAGCCGTTCAAGATACGCGACGCTTTCCTTCATGCTGTTTTTGCCAAAGCTTTTCTCGATAAACGCGATCAGGTCAGGAATCTCATCGCGGATAAGAGACAGATTCAGGCTCTCAAATTTACGGAACACTTTTGTGGCCAGAATATAATCCACGCCTTCCAGCTCAGTGCCTCCGCAGGCCACGTAGGCCGGGATAAAAACTTTGAGCTGCTTGACAATACGGTTGCCGAAGGCAATGCGGAATTTGCTGATGACGTAAATATCCAGATGATTGATCCGCTCCAGCGTTTTGGCGGATACCGGGTGCTGCTCGACCGCTTCTTCAAACAGGCGGCTGACGTAATCGTAGCTGACGTAGGTGGAATCCACCGGCGGCGCGTCAAAAGGTACGCCCTTGCTGTCGAGATTGATGACGAACGCGCGGTCGTAGACCTTATCGGACACGGCAAAGGTGGAATCGTCGTTGTTGGCGGTGCCGATGTACCAGACGTTCTGCGGAATGACCAGCTTACCGTCGACCAGCCGCTTCGGGTCGGTATCCCACGAGCTGGTAACCAGATCGATTTTCCATTCGCCAGGATCCGGCATTTCCAGGATGGAGAGCATTTCCGCAAAATAATATTCCACGCGGGCAATATTCATTTCATCGAGGATAATCAGGTTGATATCGTCGTTATAGGAGGCCTCGTAAATCCGTTTGAGTACCTCGGTTTCGTTAAACTTTTTCGTGAATTCGTTAAAATAGCCGAACAGCTCCGTCCGGTCACGCCAGGAGGGCTGAACCGACGCGATGGTGGCATTCTGGCTGAAAAACTTGCCCATGCTGTAAGGCAGCGAGGTTTTACCGGTACCGGATATACCTTGCAGCAAAATCATCTTAGTGGACGCCATGCCGGCGAACATCAGCCGTATGGTTTTCTGGTCGTAGTACAGATGCATGGATGAACAGGCAAAATTACGGAAGTTATCGCACAACTGCGCCAACGTAAAATTGTTCTGGTAATTGGGCGAAATAAAATATTCGTATTTGTCGTCCACCTCGGACAGCCTGAAAAACCGTTTCGACCCACCGCTTTCAATTTTCTTCGGCGCGGACGCGCTGTCTTCCGCAGCCGCGGAAACAGCGGATTCGTTCTCCAGAGGCTCCGCCCCAATATCCAGGTCGACCGGGTTGAGATGCAGAACGTCCGCGATCTTTTCCGGTGAAACGCCCAGCCGCGTCACCTGCAGGGCCAGAATCCGCTCCTTTTCCTCCGTGAGCTGCACCACCGAGCGGTGCAGGGAGGCGAGTTCCTCCAGCAAATCCTCCTCCGAAACCACATCTT
>URYP01000036.1 GCA_900552115.1 uncultured Oscillospiraceae bacterium
GGCAGATTGTTTTCGACGGCGAACAGTTTTATGTCGGCAAAGCGGCCCCTGCTACAGTGGTGGATACCATGGGCGCCGGGGATTCTTTTAATTTGCGATTTACCGCTGGGACGCGTCGTCCACATACAGTTCGCGCACGCCGCCCGCCTGTGCGGCCGTGGCTTTGGGAGATTCTTTTTTCTCCTCCGGGAAACCGTTTTTACGGGCTTCAAAGAACTTGGTGGCCACCTGCGGGAAGAGGGCATAGCTCAATACATCTTCTTCCGACACATTCTGGTCTTTCAGTTCCTCGGCGTACTTGGCGAGCTCAGGCTCGAGCAGGTCGGCGGGACGGCAGGTGATAACCTTGTCGTCGCCGATCGCTTTTTTGCGAACCTCTTCATTTACCGGACCGGGCAGTCGGCCGTATTCGCCGCGCAGCATGCCCTTGGATTCCTTGGTAAACACTTTATACCGCTCACCGGCCAGCACGTTCATCACGGCCTGAGAGCCGACGATCTGGCTGGTGGGGGTAACCAGAGGCGGGTAGCCGAAATCTTTGCGCACCCGCGGCACCTCGGCCAGCACATCGTAGTATTTATCCTCAGCGTGAGCCTGTTTCAGCTGCGAAATCAGGTTGGACAGCATGCCGCCCGGCACCTGATAAAGCAGGGTGTTGGTATCCACGTTGAGCACCTTCGGGTCGAGGATGCCCTGTTCTTTCAGCTTGTTGGCCACTGTGCGGAAATGTGCCGCCGCCTCGCTGAGCTTGCCGAGATCCAGTCCCGTGTCGCGGTCAGTGCCTTTCAGCGTGGCGACCAGCGATTCGGTGGCCGGCTGGGAAGTGCCGCCCGCCAGCGGGGAAAGCGCGGTGTCTACGATGTCCACGCCGGCCTGCGCCGCCATCAGGTACACCATATCGCCGGTACCGGTGGTGTTGTGGGTGTGGAGGTGGATCGGCACGCTGACATTTTCTTTCAGCTTCTTAACGAGATTATACGCGTCATACGGAAGCAGGAGGTTGGCCATATCCTTGATGCAGATGGTATCGGCGCCCATTTTTTCCAGCTCGCAGGCCAGTTTCACAAAGTAATCTTCGTTATGGACCGGGCTGGTGGTATAGCTGATGGCCGCCTCACAGGTTCCGCCGTATTCCTTGACGTACTTCATGGCGGCTGCCATGTTGCGGGTGTCGTTGAGCGCGTCAAAGATACGCACCACGTCGACGCCGTTTTCAATGGACTTTTTGCAGAACTGCTCCACCACGTCGTCGGCGTAATGTTTATAGCCGAGGAGGTTCTGGCCGCGCAGCAGCATTTGCAGCGGGGTTTTGGGCATGGCTTTTTTCAGGGTGCGCAGACGCTCCCACGGATCTTCGTTCAAAAAGCGCAGGCAGGCGTCGAAAGTGGCGCCCCCCCAGCACTCGATGGACCAGTAGCCCATATTGTCCAGCAGTTCGCAGGCGGGGAGCATATCCTCGATCCGCATGCGGGTCGCCGCCTGCGACTGGTGGGCGTCACGCAGGATGGTATCCATAATTTTTAGCGGGTTTTTCGCCATTGTTTACACCTCCATTATCAGCCGAACAGGGCGATCAGAACACCGGCCGCAATAGCCGAACCGATGACGCCGGCCACGTTCGGACCCATGGCGTGCATGAGCAGGAAGTTGCCAGGGTTCTCTTTCTGGCCCACCTTCTGGGATACACGGGCGGCCATCGGCACCGCCGACACGCCGGCCGAGCCGATCAGCGGATTGATCTTGTTCTTTAAGAACAGGTTCATGAATTTGGCAAGCAGAACGCCGCCGGCCGTACCCAGCGCGAAGGCCACCACGCCCATGATAAGGATTTTGATGGTATTCAGGTTGAGGAACGCGCCGGCCGTGGCCGTTGCGCCTACCGATACGCCCAGGAAGATGGTGACGATGTTGATCAGTTCGTTTTGCACCGTCTTGTTCAGCCGTTCGGTTACGCCGCTTTCACGGAACAGGTTGCCCAACATCAGCGACCCGATCAGCGGGGCGGCCGAGGGCACCAGCAGCGCCACGAAAATGGTAACGACAAACGGGAAGAGGATCTTCTCGGTTTTGGATACCGGGCGCAGTTCTTTCATCACAATCTGCCGTTCCTTTTTGGTGGTCAACAGCTTCATGATGGGGGGCTGGATCACCGGAACCAGCGCCATGTACGAATATGCGGCCACCGCAATCGGGCCAAGCAGGGCCGGAGCCAGCATACTGGTGACAAAGATGGCCGTCGGGCCGTCAGCCCCGCCTATGATGCCGATGGAACCGGCCTCCGCCGCACTGAACCCGAGCATCTTGGCGCCGATAAAGGTAATAAAAATACCGATTTGGGCTGCCGCGCCCAGCAGCAGGCTCTTGGGGTTGGCAATCAGGGGGCCGAAGTCGGTCATAGCGCCCACGCCAAAGAAAATCAGGCAGGGATAAATGCCCAGCTTGACGCCGAGATACAGGTAGTCGACCAGGCCGGCCGTGACGGTGCTGCCGTCGGCCAGAGCCGCTCCGCCGAATGCCGCCCAGTTGACGTGCCCTCCGTCAAACAGTTCGCTGTGGAACATGTTGGCGCCGGGCAGGTTGGTCAGCAGCATGCCGAAGGCGATCGGCAGCAGCAGCAACGGCTCGAACTTTTTGACAATGGCCAGATAGGCCAGGAAACAGGCAACCGCGAGCATAATCAGCGACTGCCAGTTGTCGGCCAACAGTCTAAAGCCGGTCTGCTCTAAAAAGTTGGTAATTGTTTCAACCATATTATCGTCCCTCCAAACTTATGAGCGCCGGCTTACGCCAGGACGCAAAGAAGGGCGCCGGATTCCACGGAAGCTCCTTTGGTGACGCTGACCGAGGATACGGTACCATCGGCGGGAGCCATAATTTCATTTTCCATTTTCATGGCTTCCAGAACCATCAGAACGTCGCCCTTTTTAACGGACTGGCCATTCTGTACATTAACACTGAGGATGGTGCCGGGCATGGGAGCCGTAATGCTGGCAGAACCGGCCGCCGGCGCCGCAGCCGGAGCGGCGGGCTTTGCCGCGGGAGCCGCCGGGGCAACGGATTCGGTTTCGCCCATCAGTTCCACTTCGATCTCATAGGACGTGCCGTTGACGTTCACACGATACTTTTTCATACAAAACACCTTTCTTGATGCGGGACACAGCCGCCTTAAATTTTTTTGATACTAAGGATGCGCAGCTTGGACACGTCGGTTCCCATTTCTTCGGCAATCACCGCGCTGACGGCGGCGACAAACTGCTGACGATTGGGGATTTCCGCGGAACCCGCGGATGGAGCCGGGACAGCCGCGGCAGCGGGTTCGGCGACAGGGGCGCTGTGGTGACCAAACTTGCGGTAAACCGCGCTCATAACAGAACAAAGTACGATCAGGCAGACCAAACCAATGAAGACCGTTCCCACACCCATCGCGCAGACGAACCAATTGGGCAGTTCCTCCTGCGCGGAGGTTGCGGCGACAATGGCGGTTACGGAAGATGCAGCGAGTACAGACATATCTGATACCCTCCTTTCACACAATATCATGCGGTATAAGGGGACACGGCCGAAAACGACGTAAACCGCCGATTTACGAGCCGGGATATCACTTAAAACAGGCAAAAACCGGGAACGACAACTTTTTAACAAAGTGGGTTTCCCAAATTCTCCCCCATTTTAATAATCGACAACATGATAACACAAAAATGGGGGGATTACAAGAAAAAACCGGTAGCTTTTTGTTTTTTTACATAATGCCTGAAAAAGCGGATTCCTGGATGCGTCCACGCATTGGCTTTATTACTTTATAATATATGAATTTTCGGAACATCTGCCGCGAATAGCTGTTTTTCAAACGTATGCAACGGATAGGGGCGTCTTGCAAGGGGAAATATCTTACGGTTAGGAAACCAGAAAACAGCCCACACTACGTGCGGGCTGTTTAATCTATTTAAATCATAATTTAGGCGAATCGCCATAAAACCGCTGCCGCCACGCAAAAAACACGGCCCACCCTCCGGGTGAACCGTATTTTTGGTGGACGTTAACGGACTTGAACCAGCAAGCCGATTATGAAATGCCTTTGGCATTGCGCAAGGGCCCTGGAAAAAGTCTTTACACATACCAATAAAAAAACAGCCTGCGCTAACACGCAGACCGTTTCTTATTGGTGGACGTTAACGGACTTGAACCGCTGACCCTTCGCACGTCAAGCGAATGCTCTACCAGCTGAGCTAAACGTCCTTGTTTTGTTGGAAACGGCTTTTATTATATAGAAAGACTAGGGGTTTGTCAAGAGAAATTTTCATTTATGTCCACTTTGGGCGGCGAATTTCGCTAAAATCCGGTGATTGTACCAAAGTTTGCAGGATGGAAAAAATTAACTTGCAAAAATTACAGGCATATACTAAAATATACCATGCTACTCAAGCGGAAAGGGATGGGCAAATTGGCGTTGATAGAGGAATTGAGCAAAGAAGAATTGGAAAGCCGGGCACAGGAACTGCGCGGCCAATATGAAGAGTATAAAGCCATGGGACTGCAGTTAAATATGGCGCGGGGCAAACCCGGTCCGGAACAGCTGGACCTGACCATGGATCTGTTGAATTGTGTGGACACGCGCAGCGGCGCCGTCAGCGAGAATGGCGAGGACGCGCGTAATTATGGAATGCTCGACGGCATACCGGAGGCTAAGCGTCTGTTTGGCCAGGTGCTGGAAATGGATCCTGCACAGGTCATCGTGGGGGGCAATTCCAGCCTAAATATGATGTTCGATTATATTGCCATGGCTTATGCCAAGGGTGTGGGCGGATACGAGCCCTGGTGCCGCCAGGGCTTGGTGAAATTTCTCTGTCCGGCCCCGGGCTACGACCGGCATTTTGCGGTTACCGAATATTTTAACATAGAACTGATTGCGGTGCCTATGACGGACGAAGGCCCGGATATGGACGAAGTGGAGCGGCTGGCGGCCGATCCGCTGGTCAAAGGCATCTGGTGCGTGCCAATGTATTCCAACCCGGGCGGGATCACGTATTCCGACGCGACGGTGCGGCGGCTGGCGGCGATGGAAACCGGGGCGCCGGACTTCCGCATCATGTGGGACAACGCCTATGGCCTGCACCATCTTTCCGATGACCACGATCATTTGCTTAACCTGTATGATGAACTGGTCGAATGCGGGCATGAGGACCGGGGCATCCTGTTCTGTTCCACCTCAAAAATTAGCTTCCCGGGCGCCGGCGTGGCGGCGATGGGGGCCAGTCCGGCCAATATTGCGCAGATCAAAAACCGTATGAGCTTCCAAACCATCGGCTACGACAAGCTGAATATGCTGCGGCACGTACGGTTTTTCCGCGATCGCAGCGGGCTGGAGGCGCATATGAAACTTCATGCGGCCATCCTGCGGCCGAAATTTGCCGTGGTTCTGGAAACGCTGGATAAGAAGCTGGGAGGAAAAGGCGTCGCGGCCTGGCACGAGCCGAAAGGCGGCTATTTTGTCAGCGTTGACCTGCCGGAGGGCTGCGCTAAACAGACGGTGAAGCTGCTGAAAGAGGCGGGCGTGGTCCTGACCGGGGCCGGCGCGACCTATCCTTATGGAAAGGATCCAAAGGACAGCAATCTGCGTATCGCCCCGACCTATCCGCCTGTGGCGGAATTGCGGACAGCAATGGAACTGTTCTGCATCTGCGCGGAGCTTTGCGCGGTCGAAAAACTGTTAGATTGCTAAAAAAACATCGAAAAAAACCGACCTTTTGATGAAAATATTGGCTCCGTGGCATGTCCTCATTGACTTTTCCTAAATAAAGGAATATACTGTCTTTTATTACTGCGGGACATCCCGCGGCAAATGAACTTTGGAGGACTGGCCGATGAAGCGAACGTCAAAACCCGTGTTTTTCATCGTGTTCCTGTTAATTGCCGGACTGGCCTACACCACCTTCTTCGGGGTGTATACCCATTTTGGCGACAGGCGCGATACCATTATCCGCAGTGCGAGTGATATCCGGTTTGGCATCGATATCCGCGGCGGCGTGGATGTTACTTTTGCTCCCGCCGACAGCAGTATCGACGCGACGGATAAACAGATCGAAAGCGTGAAAAACGTTATCGAAAAACGTATGGTAGCCAGCGGTATCACCGATTATGAAATCTATGCCGATACCGACAACGATCAGGTGATTGCGCGGTTCCCGTGGAAGAGCGACGAGGCCAGTTATGACGTGGCGGCGGCGATCGAGGAACTGGGCAAGACCGCCATGCTGGAATTCCATATCGGTTCGGAAACCAAAACCGAGAAGGACAGCGAGGGTAACGACATTACCGTCCCCTCCGGTGAACTGATCCTGACCGGCGAACAGGTGGATTCGGCCACCGCCATGTACGATAATTCCAGCAACAGCTATACGCCGGTTGTACAGCTCAAGCTCAAAGAGGAAGGGAAAAAGGCGTTTGCTGAAGCCACAGCCAAACAAGTGGCCTCCAAGGGCACCATTTCCATCTGGCTGGATAACCAGAAGATTTCCGACCCCACCGTTAACGCGGAAATTACCGACGGCACGGCGATCATTTCCGGCGGGTTCCAGGATTTTTCCGAGGCGACGTCCCTGGCGAACCTGATCAATGCCGGCGCGCTGCCTTTCAGCATTACCACAGCCAGTTATGGCACCGTAACCCCCACTATGGGCGAGCGGGCGCTTGACCTGATGGTACTGGCCGGTATCATTGCGTTTGCACTGATTGCGATTTATGTCATTTGTTTCTATCGACTGCCCGGCGTCGTCATGGTGCTGGCCCTGATCGGTCAGGTATCCGGTGCGCTGGCGGCGGTATCGGGATATTTCTCGATATTTAACGGGTTCACGCTGACCTTGCCCGGTATCGCGGGTATTATCCTTTCCATCGGCATGGGCGTTGACTGCAACGTTATCACCGCCGAGCGCATTAAAGAGGAAATACGCAAAGGCAAGACGATTGACGGCGCGGTTACGGCTGGCTGCAAGCATTCCTTCTCCGCGATTCTGGACGGCAACATTACCGTTATGATCGTGTCAATTGTACTGATGGGCGTCTTCGGACCTCCGGACGGCATTTTCGCGACCCTCCTGTATCCGGTCATGCACTGGTTCCCGGCGGCGACGACCGGCGCGGTGTATTCCTTCGGATTCACCCTCTTCGTGGGTATTGTACTCAACTTTGTGATGGGCGTGCTCGCGTCCCGGTTGATGCTAAAATCACTGACACGGTTCAAATGCCTGCGCAAACCGTGGCTGTTGGGAGGTGAGCGGGGATGAAAAAACCGTTGAATATCAACTTTGTTAAAAACAGCAAGACCCTGGCGATCATTTCCGCCTGTATTCTGGTGGTTGGCCTGATTTTCAGCTTTATCTTCCCGGTGGACCTGGATATCTCATTTAAGGGCGGTACCCAGGTAAAATTCAGCTACACGGGCGATCTGGATAAGGCCGGTCTGAAAGAAACGGTCGAGGAGATGCTCGGTAAAAAGGTCGAGATGAAGGACGCGTATACCTATGACGGCTCGGAAAAACTGAGCACCGCCACCTTCTACCTGACCGAGAACCTGGATTCTGAAATTACCGATAAAATGGAAAAGACCGTTATTGAGAAATATAAGGATTTTGAGCTGACCCATATCAGCACCAACTCCCTCAGCCCCACCATGGGCCAGATGTTCTTTATCAAATGTCTGGTAGCGGTCGGTTTGGCGGCGCTCCTGTTGCTGATCTATGTAGCGTTCCGTTTCCGCAAAATCGGCGGATTGTCGGCCGGCTTATTCGGCATATTCGCCTTGATAAACGATATGCTGATCGCCTATCTGGCGTTTGTGGTGTTCCGCATCCCGCTGAACGACAACTTTGTCGCGGTGATGCTGTCCGTTCTGGGCTACTCGCTGAACGATACCATCGTCATTTTCGACCGGGTGCGTGAAAACCGCCGGCTGAGCGACGAGAAAACACCGATCAGTGATATTGTAAATAAGAGTGTTAACCAGAGCTTTGTGCGCACGATGAATACCTCCATTACCACGGTGCTGGCGATCGGTACGGTTACGGTGCTGGCGTTTGCCACCGGTATGGACGCCATCATCAGCTTTGCGTTGCCGATGACTTTCGGTGTGCTGTCCGGCTTCTATTCCTCTGTGTTCCTGTGCACTCCCCTGTGGGGCAAGTGGGTGGAACATAAGGAAAAACGCGAGGCCGAAAAGAAAGCGCTGAAAAAAGGCAAAAAGAAATAATGAGGGAATGTCCCTGAAACGCCCCCCGGAGATACGTCTCCGGGGGGTGTTTTGACAGTCTCTCAACTATTGGTCAAAGTCCGAATAAAACAAGGTCCTGCACCGGATATCTTTGTCGCCATTTGCGGATTGCATAAAACAGGGAAAGAGTGTAAAATAATACAATCTGATGGGAGGTGCGGCAAGTTGTCCGATTTGACCCAGGAAATTAACCGCAGACGTACGTTTGCGATCATATCTCACCCGGATGCGGGTAAAACCACCCTGACCGAGAAGCTGCTGCTTTACGGGGGCGCGATATCCACAGCCGGCGCGGTAAAAGGCAAAAAGTCCGCCAAGCACGCGGTGTCCGACTGGATGGAAATTGAAAAACAGCGCGGGATTTCGGTAACCTCGTCGGCGATGCAGTTTGAATATGCCGGCCACTGTATCAATATCCTGGATACCCCTGGTCACCAGGATTTTTCGGAGGATACCTACCGCACCCTGATGGCGGCTGATTCCGCCGTTATGGTAATCGACGCCTCCAAGGGCGTGGAGAAGCAGACGATTAAGTTGTTTAAAGTCTGTATGCTGAGGCATATCCCTATTTTCACATTTATCAATAAAATGGACCGGGAAGCGCGGGATTCGTTTGAACTGCTGGAGGAGATCGAGCAGGTGCTGGGCATCCAGACCTATCCGATGAACTGGCCCATTGGCTGCGGCAGGGAATTTCAGGGCGTCTACGAACGGGAAAAACGGCGGGTGCTCAAGTTTACGCCCGGCAACGGCCGGCATGAAGTGGACGCGGTGGAATGCGATATCCAGGATGCCGGTCTCCAGACCCTCCTGGGCGATATCCCTTACCGCACCCTGGTGGATGAGGTAGAGCTGCTGGACGGGGCCGGAAGCGAATTTGATCTGGAGGAAGTGCGGCAGGGCCGGCTGTCCCCTGTGTTTTTTGGGTCGGCGCTGACGAATTTCGGCGTCGAACCGTTCCTGCAGGAATTTCTGCGGATGACGCCGCCGCCCCTGCCCCGTGCCTCGTCGGAGGGGGAGATCGATCCGGCCGCGGAACCGTTCTCGGCTTTCGTCTTTAAGATCCAGGCGAATATGAACAAGGCACACCGCGACCGCATCGCCTTTATGCGGATTTGTTCCGGCCGGTTTGAAAAGGGGCTGGAGGTCTGGCATGTGCAGGGCGATAAAAAGATGAAGCTTTCCATGCCCCAACAGCTGATGGCGCAGGAGCGCGAAATCATCGATGAAGCCTATGCCGGCGATATTATGGGCGTGTTCGATCCGGGCGTGTTTTCTATTGGTGACACGGTCTGTTCGCCGGGGCACAAGTTTGCTTTTGAGGGAATACCCACCTTTGCGCCAGAGCATTTCGCCCTGGTTCGTCAGGTGGATACCATGAAACGCAAGCAGTTTGTTAAAGGTACCACGCAAATCGCGCAGGAAGGCGCCATCCAAATTTTTAAAGAGCTGGGCGGCGGCTTGGAAGAGGTCATTGTGGGCGTGGTCGGCGTTTTGCAGTTCGAGGTGTTGGAATACCGGCTTAAAAACGAGTACAACGTGGATATTATCCGGGAAAGCCTGCCCTACCAGTTTATACGCTGGATCGAAAATGACGATATTGATCCCAAAACGCTGGATATCAGTTCCGATACCAAACGAGTTCAGGATATGCGGGGCCGTCCGCTTTTGCTGTTTACCAACAGCTGGAACATCAACTGGGCACTGGAACACAATAAAGGCCTGCGGCTGGCCGATTTCAGCCGGGGATGAGATAAGACTAAAGGCGGGGGCACCCTTACGGTGCCTCCGCCTTTTATGTCACCCGTTTCGCGCGCATAAAACGGGCTGAGGCGGGCTCCCGCAAAAAGGAGACCCGCCTCATACAGGTACTGACCTTATACTCTCCTCAAAAAGACCAGACATGCTCTCTGGACAAAGTATAGCACAGGCTTTTATAAATTACCACTGATTTTGTTAAAAAAGATTACTTTTTTCTCGAAATGGCATCCATACAGCGATGGACGTCGTTCCGACTGCGGCAAACCACGACCTTTTCTGCATAGCGCCGGGTGATATCGCGGAAACGGTGGCGGCGGGCCCTGACACGGCCTTCCCACAGAAGCCACCGGACAAATTCCCAATCAAATTTTTCCGGGCAGCCTTCGGCCATGCTGGCGCGGGTCCGACCTTTGTAACGACGGTAGCGTTTCAGGGCCTGCAGAAAACAGGTTAGCCGTGGGAAGTTTAGAAAAACGATGATATCCGCCTCATCCATCCGCCGTTCCTCGCAGAACTCACGGTAGTTGCCGTCAATGATCCAGGCGGGCTGATGCAGAAAGCCCTCAACCAGGGCGCGGGCCTCCTCCCGGTCACGCTCCTGCCATCCCGGCAAAAACTGGACGGTATCCAGATGAAGGACAGGGGCCTCCAAACGCTGCCCAAGCTCCTGCGCCAGCGTGGATTTGCCCGCACCGCTGTATCCAATTACAGCCACTTTCATGGGATACTCCTTTTCTTACGGCTCATAGGGTACCGTTCCCCGTTTGCCCCTGCTCATACCGTTTCAGGGACTGGTCCAGATAGTCCGCAGCGGTATCGGCGTCAAAGAAATTGCGGACCACCGTTTCGGCATCCTGCAATTGTTTATAGGTGGCGAAAAAGTTTTCAATCTCGCGCAGGTAGTGGGGGGACAGGTCGGTGAGCGCGTGGACGTGGTCGTAACGGGGGTCGCCGGTGCAGACCGACAGAATTTTGATGTCCTCTTCGCCGCAGTCAAGCATGTACAGCCCGCCGATAATGCGCGCGTCGATGTAACAGCCCGGGAAGGTGGGGGAGGAGTTGAATACCAGGATGTCCAGCGGATCGCCGTCCAGGGACAGCGTATTTTCAATAAATCCGTATTCGGCGGGATAAAACACCGCCGAGTATAGCACCCGGTCCAGCTTGATCTTGCCGGTTCCGTGCTCCACCTCGTATTTGTTGCGGCTGCCCATGGGGATTTCAATGCGGGCTTCGACGATTCTGGCCATTGTCACCACTCCTTTTCCTGTATTATAGTATGAATCAAAGGAAAAAGAAAGGGAAACGTCCCGAGGCATTGCCCCGGGACGTTTTGTGGATGGACCGGACATATTACCGCTTACAAACCGGCATCAGCTCAATGTAGCCGCGGGCGCCCACCGGCTCCAATTGAATGCGGGGTTGGCTGTTGTCCCAGCGATAGCCGGCAACAGAGGGATCGTACTTTTCAATGGCTTCCCAGACCTGGCCGATGGCCGCTTCATAGTCTTCCTCGGCGAACGGTTCCCCTTGGAACATCAGGTAGGAGGCGGCCGACAGCTCGATGATGTCGAGGCCCTCCGGGATGACGCCGTCGTAATCGACGGGAACCTCCACGCCCTGCACGTAGGTCGAGGTGCCGGGCCGGACATAGGCTTCCGGCAGCCACAGGCAGACGGGTTCGCCGCTGATGGAGCGGATGCTGCGCAGCAGCCCCCAGATGTCGCAGCCCACCTCCTCGCAGTAGGCAAAATACTCGGTGGCTTTGACACCCCGTTTGATCAGTACCTTGCGGGCCGGCTTTTCAATAGTTTGAATAAAAACGGTTTTTATGTTTTCCATAGATATCTCCTTTCGCACGGTTTGGTATTTGACGCCGTAAGGGGTGAACAGATACAGGGGAACTGGGTGAAGCGCATAATCGCGCGGATTGCAGCCGAATTCGCGGAAGAAAGCGCGCTGGTAGCCGTCCACGCTGCCGAACCCCAGTGAAAACGCCACGTCGGTTACCGTCACCTGTTCATCGCGCAGCCGCAGCGCGGATTTGGAGAGCCGCAGTCGGCGGATATAGTCCGCCGGGGAGAGGTTCACCCACTTGATAAACAGCCGGTAGGAATACCAGGGCGAATAATGGGACACCCGCGCAAGGTCGGCGGGCGTGACCGTATCGTCCAGATGTGCCTCGATATAATCCTGCATGCGCTGTACCGCTTCCACCTGTTCGAGCATACCGGTTCCCTCCTTACACGCTTAGTATACCCTGTCGTCCACCGGGATGGCTCGACCTTTTTTGCTCTGTTTTAAACGGCCTGATCTTACTGGGACAAGCATAATTCTCAGCCTTTATGTTGTCAAGATGATACTATAACGTCGTTTATTTTGCAATCAATATCAGTCCCACTATGCAGACCGCCATCCCCAGTATTTGCCTAAAGGACAGGGTTTCCTTATAAAGCCATAATCCCACAACAAGTAAAATGCAGGCAAGGGAAATGTTTGCGACTAATGATGCCGCGCTTACCTTCCAACCCGCACGGTAAATGCCGATATATCCAAACTCTAATGCTACAATAGCCATACCAAGAGCCAACGACGTCCAATTGGTTTTGGATAGTTCTAATAACAGATTTTTGTTTTCTGATGTGACAAAGAACATAATGACCGAACACAGAGTGCCGACAGCATAAGAAACCGCAAGGGCTGCAAATGAATTGACTCCAGTCGGCATCGATTTTGTAGAGATATTATAAACGGTATTGGCTCCAACAACGACGAGTATAGGCCAAATCATATGCCACATATTGTTTTACCTCCTGAACATTAAAAAGACAGCCAAGCTTTTCAGCCTGACTGCCGGTAGGTGCTCACCCGTTTCATAGATTTAGTATATCATAATGCGGGGAAAAAGCAATACTTTCAAGGATAGCCCCCATGAGTTGATCGCAATTTAAATGATTAAAAGCCCCCGAAGGGATCCCCGGCATATAAAGCGGGGGGTTCCTTGGGGGCTTTTTTTACAAAACCTGGACGCGGTAGGCGGTGGTTTGGGGCGGGATGCTCATGGTTTGGAAGTCGGCATGCGTTACACGCACGCGCTGCCCGAGCCTTAGACGCGACAGGGGGATGCGGTTGCCGCGGCTGTCGGTGATGACGGTGCGGGCGTTGACGTTAAACTGTGTCTGCCGGTTAACATTCAGGGGATTGCCGATAAGAAAGTTGTTGCCCGCCGTGTTGATACGGATGATCTGTCCTGTCGTTGTGGGAAACGTGGGCGGCATTGGCGGCATCGGCGGCCTGGGCGGCTGCGGAGGGCGTGGGGGCTGTGGGGGCCCCGGCGGCTGTATCCGCCGCAATACGGTGATGCGGAATGCGTTTGTCTGGGGTGGGATGCTGCGGGTCATTGCGGGGGAGAACGTCGCGTTGATCCACATGCCCGGCCGAATTTCACGCAAATTGACCGGCTGGCCGGACTGGTCCTGAAGAATCGTGTTGCGGTTGACGTTCAGCCGGAGCGTTTCGATGGTGGTAACGTTGTGGGGGCCCCGGCGTGCGTAAGAGACCAGAATCCATCCGGTGCGGCCGTTGCCGCTGGCGGAAACCTGCTCGACGAGGGCATTGTCGATACGCCAAATATGGCCGGACTGAATCATCACGCCGCGGGGGTCTGCTGAATTGCTCATGGGGGACACCTCCTTGTTGGGTTGCTGGTATATGGGTTGACACATATATGTTGGGTCAATCCAGTATATGCCCCGGTTGTCCCGCCGGTGCGGAGGGGAGTCAATATAAGGGGATATATCATTGACGTGTGTGGTTTTCACTTGTATAATAATAAGAAAGCAGGGTGAGGTCGTATGTTAGACATACGAACTAAGTTAAACACAAGCAGGGAAAACCAGTTGTATCAGCTACTATCAGAGCAGCCGGAGCCGAACTGCGTGTACCGGGAGGAAGAGCACCGAATCCGCAGCCTTTTGGGGCGGCTGAGGGAAACCCTAAATCTCGACCAGAAAGAGCTGCTGTTTGATATCATTAACGAAAAAGACGTTATCGCCGCCAAAACGGCTGAGGATGCCTATGAAAACGGATTCCGCCGTGCGGTCAAAATGATGGTCGAGTGTTTCTATAGAGCGCCTAATGAGGAATAGACCCCGGGCATCCGTGTTCGTTTTATCCGGCTAACCGTTGCAGAATATAATAAGACAGGGAAACCATTTCTGTTTCATCTAATCCAATACGCGCATCCAGCGGGAGCATTGCCGGATGGTCCGTTATAATAATAGAACAGCCATAAGCCGCACGGCTTATGGCTGTTTGTTTGCCAAAACAGGTTGCAGGATAGAGGGATCCGCATCTCCCTGCAATCGGAGGATGCGGATCAGGCGAAGCCGATGCCCTTTGCTTTTACAGCCGCCGCGGCAGCATCGGCGCCAGCCGGACGGGCCATCAGTCCATGCGGCTTATTGGTTAAACGAGGGCGGTGTGACCTTGGTATCTTCAAAGCCGCCCGCCGGCGAAGGCTCGGACATGCTGAAATACATCTTGGCCGCCTTCGTGGTGCCGAAATCCCGGTTGGAACCGGTGTTCTGCACCCGGTTGAACGCCTCCCGGAACAGCGCGTTGTGCGCCTCCTCACGGTTCAGCAGGAAGTCAATGGTTTCCTTAACCTTTTTATCGTCGATCTGCCGGTACAGGTATTCGTATACCACCTTGGCCCGCTGCTCAGAGGCAATGTTGGACAGCAGGTCGGCGCAGAGGTCACCTGTTACCGTCACATAGTCGCCTGTCCAGGAATACCCGGAGGCATTGATCAGGCCGGGATTCAGGCCAAGCAATACATGGGACTGGATTTCCCCGGCGGGCACATGGCAGGCATCAACGTCGTGGCCGTTGAGCAGGTTGATGGTCTGTGCCACCATTTCCATGTGACCCAGCTCCTCCGCCGCGATATCGAGGAACAAGTCCTTAATTTCCGGGTCTTTGATACGGAAGCTCTGCGACATATACTGCAAGGCGGCCTTTAGCTCGCCGTTTGCGCCGCCCAACTGCTCCTGCAGCAGGGCCGCGTATTGCGGATTGGCCTTTTCCACTTCGACCGGATGGAAAAGCTGCTTTTCGTGTTTAAACATGGGATTTACCACTCCTTTCGCTTTTAGTATGGGGCAAGGAGTGGGTTTTATGAGAATATGTCCCGTAAAAAATATGTGGCCTCTTTGGTATAGGAGGGAAGCGCGGTCAGCGTTCTGCGGAAAACCGCTTTAATTCTCCATCCAAACGCTGATAAAACCGGGACAAATGCACGCCGTCTACCAGCGCGTGATGGCACAGGGTCGAAACCGGCAGGAAAACCCGTCCGTCCTGCTCCTGATAGCGCCCCCATGTGATACGGGGATTGCTGTCCGCCGGAGAGGGAACCGGCTGAATAAAGGATTCATAGGTGACCCAGGGCAGCGTCGATATAAAAAGCAGGGACAAGGCGTCGCCCGTGTCCTCCAGGCTTGGTTCCGATTTGGCGCGCTCCTGCGCCGCGACCGCATACGGCAGGTACTCCTCAAAAGGGTGGCTGCTGTCCAGCTGGCAATAGCCATAGGTATCGTTTGCCAACGCCACCGTGTGGGAGGTCGGGCACCAGGCGTATTCGATGATGCCCCCGCCGGCGATTCTCTGCCGCAGCTCCGGCACCGCATTGGCAGCGTGCGAAACACAGTAGAGGAACGACAGGAAAAAGGGGTACGCCTTCTCTTTTACACGGTTTAAAAAATCCGTAATATCGACCTTGACGGTCAGGCCGACATACGGCTGGGCCATATCTTTAAAGTAATCGAAATGCTTTTTGCGGGCGAACGTGTCCATATCCACCATTTTAAAGTCCATAAGTTGGCCTCCTGTCCGGATCTATGCGTATAGTGTCATAAGTGTAGCACGGACGGCGCCGGTAAGCAATGGCACAAATAAAAAAGCGTGTATAGGCATTGGGCCCATACACGCCTTCCCGGCGGTTTTATCCGTCCGGAAGGGAAACGGTTGGCTTCTTATACCGCCGATAGATCAGCAAGCCGATCAGGTCGGCCAGCGCCCAGCCGATAGGCACCGACCACCATATGCCGATAAGCCCTAACGTGTGAACCGCCGAGAGCGCATAGGCCAGCGCCACCCGGCTCCCCAGGGATACGACGGTCAGGATAATGGAAACGCCCGCTTTTCCAAAGCCGCGGAACAGCCCGTAAAGCAGGAACAGCACCCCGATGCCGATGTAGAACAAGCCCTCGATGCGCAGGTACTGCATGCCGATGGCAATAATCTCCGTTTCCCCGGCCTTGACAAACAGCAGCATAAGGGGCCGGGCAAAAGCGCAGACACACAGGGAGGCCAACACGCAGAAGACGCTGGATATTTGGATGGCTGTTCGCATACCCTTATGGATGCGCTCCGTCCGGCCCGCGCCGACATTCTGGGCAATATACGTGGAAAAGGCATTGCCGAAATCCTGCGCCGGCATATACGCAAACGCGTCGATTTTTACCACCGCGGCAAAGGCGGCGCTGGCGGCAAAGCCAAAGCTGTTGACAAGCCCCTGAACCATCAGTATACCCAGGTTCATGATCGACTGCTGGATAGAAGTCAGGACAGAGTTGCTGACAATCAGGCGCAGCAGGCGCTTGTCAAAGCGACGGTGCCGGCGGGCGGGACAAAGATGCCTGGCCTTTGCAAAAAAGTAAACGGCGATGCAGACCGCCGACAGAGCCTGTGCGGCCACGGTCGCCAGCGCCGCCCCGGCAACCCCCATTTTAAATACCAAGATAAGTATGAGATCTAGGATGATGTTGGTGACAGCCGCCACCGCCAGGAAAATCAGGGGCACAACCGTGTTGCCGATGCTGCGCAGGACACCGGCGAAAAAGTTGTAGACCGACACAAAGGTCATGCCGGCCAATATGATCCGCAGATAAGTGCGGGTAAACGCGACCGCCTGGGCGGGGATGTTCAGCCAAACGATAAACCGGTCAAGCAGGGCATAGGACGCGGCGTTGATGGCGACGGATACCAGAAGAATAAACGCCAGCGCATTCCAGATGCTGGTTTTCAGGTCATCCATCCGCCCTGCGCCGTAAAGCTGCGCAAACACGACCCCGCTGCCCATGCACAATCCCAGAATAATGGAGGTGAGCAGTACCATCAGCGCGTAGGAGGAGCCAACCGCCGACAGCGCGGTTGCGCCAATGGTTTTTCCCACAATCAGGGTATCCGCAACGTTATAGAGCTGTTGCAGCAGATTGCCAAGGATCATCGGCAAACTGAAAAAAATCAGCGACCGGCCGATTTTCCCGGTGGTCAGGTTTTGTTCCATAGTATATCCTCAGTTTTAAGTATATAACGGGAAAGCCTGGGGCTGGTAGAGAAAAAGAGCACACACAGGTCTTACGACCCGCGCATGCTCTTTTTTGGCCCGCCCGGAGGGATTCGAACCCCCGGCCTTTGGAATCGGAATCCACTGCGATATCCAGCTTCGCCACGGGCGGATAACGGCATTCATTATACAATAAAAAAACCGGGTTGGCAAGCCCTGTTCGAAAGATTTTTTGAAAAGCCGCCCGCCGCGTATGAAACGGGCGGACGGCGTGGTCATTTCAGGGACAGTCATATGTGCAGCAGCACAGTGGCCACCCGCAGGTAAATAAACAGGGAGAGGGCGTCCACAATAGTGGTGATGAAAGGGCTGGCCATCACCGCCGGGTCAAAGCCGATGCGCTTGGCGAGGATGGGCAGCGAACAGCCCACCAGCTTGGCTAAGAATACCGTAGCCACCAGAGTCAGGCAGACGACGGCGGCCACCACGGGGGTGATGGAGGCGTTGCCCAGCAGCCAGCGGTCAACCAGCATGATTTTGCCGAAATTGACCACGGCAAGGGTTACGCCGCATAACAGGCCGACCCGCACCTCTTTCCAGAGGATGCGCACAATGTCGCCCATCTCGATTTCATGCAGGGACAGGCCGCGGATAACCGTGACCGACGCTTGGCTGCCCGAGTTGCCGCCGGTATCCATCAGCATGGGGATAAAGGCGGTGAGGACGGCAAATTTGGCCAGGGAATCCTCAAACGATGCGATAATCATGCCGGTGAAGGTGGCGGACACCATCAGCACCAACAGCCAGGGAATCCGCTTGCCAAAAATTTGGAGTGCGCTGGTGCGCAGATACGGCCGATCCGATGGGGTGATGGCGGCCATTTTTTCGATGTCCTCGGTTGTTTCCTCCTGCATGATGTCCATGGCGTCGTCAAAGGTGACGATGCCGACCAGCCGCTGTTCCTGGTCGACCACGGGAATGGCCATAAAGTCGTATTTGACGAGCTGGCCCGCCACTTCCTCTTGGTCGTCCAGTGTGCTGACATAGATGACGTGGGTTTCCATAATGTCTTCGAGCACGTCGTCCTCGGCCGCCAAAAGCAGCGTTTTGGCGGAGACAAGCCCCAGCAGCTTGCGGCCGCTGTCCGTGACATAGCAGGTGTAAATGGTCTCCTTGTCCACGCCGGTGCGGCGGATGCGCTTAATCGCGTCGGCTACGGTCATGGATTTTTTCAAGTCCACATATTCGGTGGTCATGATGCTGCCGGCGCTGTCTTTGGGATATTTCAATATTTCATTTATCTGGTGCCGGGTTTTCGAATCGGTCGACTGCAAAATCCGCTTGACCACGTTGGCCGGCATTTCCTCTATGATATCCACCGCGTCGTCGACATACAATTCATCGACGACTTCCTTTAGTTCGGTATCGCTGAAGCCCTGGATCAGCAGCTCCTCCGCTTCGGAATCCATTTCCACAAAGGTTTCGGCCGCCAGTTCTTTCGGAAGCAGCCGGAACAGCATGGGGATGGTTTCCGCGGGCAGGTCCTCCATCAGGGCGGCAATGTCGGCCGCGTTCATGTTTTCGAGCAGCTGCTTAATATCGCTGTAGCGTTTTTGCTCCATCAGGGTTAAAATACGTTCGCTCATCCTGTTTCCTCCTAACCGTGCCGGCCGGAGCCGTCACTGATCATCATGCCGCATACGGACGCGCCGTATACGTTTTGGCGGAACCAAGATACAAAACTTTCGATGAAGCCTCAGGCGTCCCCCACAGGCGCAGGGGAAGAATACGCCCGGGCTCCTCCGGGTTTTGTACCGCCGGTACTGCCTGCGTCCATGGAATGTCACCTCGCTTTTTGTTTTCATGTGCTGCCGCTGAAAGGCGGCCGTGCGATGTTTCCCGTGAGATAAAGCTTTTTGCCTCTCGCCACAATCCCTCTGGTTTTTACGCCGCTTTGTGGTATAATAGTCTCAAACCTATGGTTTGGAGCAAAAAGTCTTTAGCAAAGCAAAAGACTTCGGAAGAATGGTTGTCGCCGCGA
>URYP01000037.1 GCA_900552115.1 uncultured Oscillospiraceae bacterium
GCGATAAGAGCGCTCGGTCACAGAAGGCTCACGGCGTTGCACGTCCACGACAACACCACGCTCTCAGCCGGTATCCCTTCCAGAAGCGCGCTTTCCCCACGCACGGTCAGATCAATTTTGCCGTATTCCGATACCGGAGCGGTTTCGACCCGGCCGCCCCGCATCCAGGCCAATAGCTGGCAGCCATAACAGATGCCCAACACTGGTACGCCCAGCGACAGAATCTCCGGAGTATAATGGGGCGACGCCTCGTCGTACACACTATTTGGCCCACCGGTGAAGATGATGCCCTTATATCCCCCGGCCCGGATCGTTTCCAGGGGGGTGGTATACGGCAGTATCTCCGCATAAATATGCTGGTCGCGCACCCGCCGGGCGATCAACTGGTTATACTGCCCGCCGAAATCCAACACTAAAATTTTTTCCATAGACAAGCCCCCATCTTCCTGAATTAGCGGTAAATCATGGCCTCACGTTCGGGGCCGTTGGACACCATGGTGATGGGAAAGCCGATCTCTTTTTCAATGAACTCGACATAGGCGCGGGCCTCTGCCGGCAAATCTTCGTATTTCTTGATACCGCGGATATCGCAATGCCACCCCTTCATGGTTTTCAGCACAGGCTTGCAGCGTTTCAGCGTGGGAGTGGTCGGGAAATTTTTAAAAATCTTGCCGTCCACCTCATAGCCGACGCAGACCTTGACCTCCTCGAGATAGGACAGGCAGTCGATGGCGGTCATGACCACCTGCGTGGCGCCCTGGCATTCCACGCCATAGCGGGTGGCCACACAGTCGAACCAGCCCACCCGGCGGGGGCGGCCGGTGGTGGCGCCGAATTCGCCCTTGTCGCCGCCGTGGATGCGCAGCTCCTGCGCCTCGGCCTCGTCCAGGATTTCCGACACGAATTCGCCCGCGCCCACCGCGGAGGAATAGGCTTTGGTTACCACGATGACCTCTTCGATTTTATGGGGCGGAATCCCCGCGCCCACGGCGCCGTAGCCGGCCAGTGTAGAGGACGACGTTACCATGGGATAGATACCGAAGTCCGGGTCTTTCAGGGTGCCGAGCTGCCCTTCCAGCAGGATTTCCTTGCCCTCCTCCAGCGCTTTGGCCAGATAGGCCTGGGTATCGCAGACATAGGGGGCAATCATCTCCCGATACCGGACACAGATGTCGAATAGTTCCTTCTCATCGAGCAGCGGCTTGTGGTACACATGCTGCAGCGTCAGGTTTTTCAGGGTACAAATATTATTTAGCTTGGCCTTCAGGGTCTCGTCATCGAACAGTTCGTTGACCTGAATGCCAATTTTGGCGTATTTATCGCTGAAGAAGGGTGCAATACCGCTTTTGGTGGAGCCGAACGCGTTTTTGCCCAGCCGCTCCTCCTCGTATTCGTCGAACAGGATGTGATAGGGCATCAGAATCTGCGCCCGCTCGGACACCAGCAGGTTCGGATTCAGCCCGGCCTTGCGGACATCCTCCAGTTCCCCGCAGAACTTGCCGATATCCAGTGCCACGCCGTTGCCAATGATGCAGGTGGTGTGATCGTAGCACACGCCGCTTGGCATCAGGTGGAACGCAAACCGGCCGCGTTCGTTAATAATGGTATGGCCGGCGTTGGCGCCGCCCTGGAACCGGATAACGATATCCGCCTTTTCAGCGAACATATCCGTTATTTTCCCTTTGCCCTCGTCGCCCCAGTTGGCGCCGACAATTGCTTTCACCATAGTCAAAAATCCTCCTTCAAATGGGAGAGTGCTTGCCCGGCCTGTTGCCGGGTTTAAACATTGATGGACACCGTGATTCCCAGATCCTCGGCGTATTTCGCGGTGACCGGCTCAATCTGCTCTTTCACGAACGCTTCCGCCTGCATAGGCGCGCAGCCCACATAGCGGGAGGGCGTGAGCACCTGCTCCAGCTCCGTGAGTGTGACGCCAAAGGCCGGGTCGCCGGCGATCCGCTCCAGCAGATCATTTTGGCCGTCGCCCTGTTTCACTCGGCGGGCGGCCTCCATGGAATGGGTGCGGATGGCCTCGTGCAGCTCCTGCCGGTCGCCTCCCCGTTTCACACAGTCCATCATAATGTTTTCGGTCGCCATAAAGGGCAGCTCCCGCCGCAGGTTGCGGTCGATCACCGCCGTGTTGACCACCAGGCCGTCGACCACATTGATCACCAGGGACAGCACCGCGTCGGCGGCGAGGAAGCCCTCAGCCACACTGATACGCTTGTTGGCGCTGTCGTCCAGCGTCCGCTCAAACCACTGGGTGGCGGCGGTGATAGCCGGGTTGAGCGCATCCGCAATGATATAGCGGGACAGCGAGTCGATCCGTTCGCTGCGCATGGGGTTGCGTTTGTAGGCCATCGCGGAAGATCCGATCTGGTGCTTTTCAAACGGCTCCTCCACCTCTTTGAGATGCTGGAGCAGCCGGATATCGTTGGAAAACTTGGAGGCGCTTTGTGCGATGCCCGACAGTGTGGACAGGATTGCCGCGTCGAGCTTGCGGGGATAAGTCTGGCCCGATACCGCGAAGCAGGCATCGTAGCCCATTTTTTCCGCAATGCGCTGGTCCAGCTTCTTGCATTTTTCATAGTCGCCGTCAAACAGCTCAAGGAAGCTGGCCTGTGTGCCGGTGGTGCCCTTGGAACCGAGCAGGCGCGCGCGGGAGAGGCGGTATTCCACCTCGTCCAGGTCCATCAGGAACTCCTGCGCCCACAGGGAGGCCCGCTTGCCCACCGTGGTCGGCTGAGCCGGCTGAAAGTGGGTAAACGCCAGCGTGGGCAGGCCCTTGTATTCTTCGATAAAACGGCCCATCAGCGCCAGTACGTTGACCAGCTTTTTGCGGATCAGCCTCAGGGCGTCGTAAAGGATCATGAGGTCGGTGTTATCGCCGACATAACAGCTGGTCGCACCCAGATGAATGATTCCCTTGGCTTCCGGGCACTGCACGCCATAGGCATACACGTGCGCCATGACATCATGGCGCACCTCTTTCTCCCGCGCGGCGGCCACGTCATAATTGATATCGTCCTGATGCGCCTTCAGCTCCGCGATCTGCTCGTCGGTGATGGGCAGCCCCAGCTCCTGTTCCGTTTCCGCCAGCGCTATCCACAGCTTTCTCCAGGTGCGGAATTTGTTGTCCGGTGAGAACAGATACTGCATGTCCTCGCTGGCGTAGCGGGACGCAAAGGGAGATTCGTAACGATCCGGCATAAGCAACCTCCTGTTTGTTAAGACCCAAAAATATGGTTAGGTGATACGACATACGGTAATATTGTACCTTTTTTTGCCGTCCAGCGCAAGAGCAGATTGCAAAAAGTATCGCATTGCCAGCGGGTTTTTACAAAATTACGTCCGGCGGCAGTTCATTATACAAAAATCGCTTGTTATTGACGTAAAGAAATGATACAATACGGACAAAGGGCGGTTAATATTAAATTTAAGGATGTGACACGTATGAGCCAATGGATCACCGCTTTGCTGTTGTCGCCCGCGACCGGCGAGCAAAAAAGCATGTGGCCATGGATTGTCGGCGGCATCGGCCTGGTGGCACTCGCCGCGTTCGTGGTGTTATCGGTTATGCAGAAAAAGAAAACGCCTCCCGACGACGGCCAGCCGCCGTTGGCAGAGGCGCCGGCGGAACCCTCCCCGGTCGACGTGACGGAGGAAACTACGGAATCCACCGCGGACACGGACACTCCTGAACCTCAGGACAGCGGTGAGAACGAGAATCCGTAACGAAATCAGCATTTGGGAACAAAGCCGGGCCGTCGCGGTCCGGCTTTGTTTTGTTGATCTCCCGCACAGCGGGCTTTGATTGTCAAAATGGGAGGGTATTCGTATGAAACACGGGATCCTGTTTGATCTTGACGGTACGCTTTGGGACGCGACCTCCGCCATTATCCCGGCCTGGAACGCCGTTTTGAAACGCCACGGCTCTCTTCGCGCCCCTCTGACGAGGGAAGATATGCGGGGCTATATGGGCAAAACGTCGGTGCAGATTGCCGCGCTTATGCTTCCCGGCCATCCTATCCACGATAGTCTGGCCATCGTGAATGCGTGCTGTGAGGAGGAGCTCCCCTACCTGAGGGAACAGGGTGGCTGCCTGTATCCGCATATTACCGAAACGCTTGCACAACTCCGGCAAAGCGGCTATTTCCTATACATCGTCAGCAACTGTCAGGACGGATATATCGAAGCGTTTTTACAGCATCATAGACTAGCCGCTTTTTTTGAGGATTATGAGTATGAAGGCAGAACCGGCCGGCCCAAAGGCGAAAACATCCGCCTTGTAATGGAACGCCACGGGCTCGACCGCGCGGTTTATATAGGGGATACCCAAGGGGATTTGGAAGCCGCCGATGTGGCCGGCATTCCGTTTATTCACGCTGCGTACGGTTTTGGCCGCGTAGACCGTGCTTTGCCGGTTATTCGGGAACCGCGGGATCTTTTAAAACAGCTTTGCTCGTTTTTTTAAACAAATCCTTGATCGGTTGCAGCTCAAAATAAAAGGAAGGGAAGGCCACGGCCTTCCCTTCCTTTTTCAATTTCGGGAGTCAATCGGGGTTATGACAACTCCCGGTCAGAACTTATCGATTTTTTTCGTCGCATGCTGCAAGATGAGCAGAGCGTCTGTCGCGGTAACACCGTCTTTGCCGTCCACGTTCGCCGCCAATTGCTGCGCATCGGACAGGGTTATTTTTTTCGTCGCCGCCTGCAGCGCCAACAGGGCGTCGGCCGCTGTCACGCCGTCCTTACCGTCGATATCACCATAAACGATCTTCGCTTTTTCTTTTAGGCCGTCTTTCGCTTCCTGCAGATCCGCCAACGCTTCATTTACTTGCGCCTGCGTAGCGCCGGTGTCGCCGCTGATCTTTTTCGCCGCGCTCAGCGCCGCTTCAAACGCGTCTACCGTTTCCTGCGTATACGGCGCCGTGTCCACTTTTTCCGCTTCCGCTATCAGCGCGTTCAGCGCGTCCTTATTCACCGTCACCGTACCGCCCGCGTCCTTGATTGCCTCAATGGCGGCCGACAGGTTCTTCTGCGCCTCATACACCGTAAAGGGAGAGGACAGGTCGCTGTTATAGACAGCCTTGGCCTCGGCAAGAGCTTTCTCGTATGCCGACACCAGCGCGGCATCCACCCCCTGTGTATTCGGCTTTTCGTCCATGCTTTGTTTCAGCGTGGCTTTCTGCTCATTGACGTAAGTCATATCCACCACGACCGGATCGATTATCGTCATGGTATAGCTTTTCATCGTCTTTTGGGCTGTCTGGTTCAGCGTAGTGATACAGATGATTTCCCGGATATCATCCCAACTGATAATTCCCCGTTTATTGGTACTGGGTGCATCCAGCGGAATCGATATCTTAACCGTATCGCCGCTTCCCGACACCTCGGCCATGGACCCGTTGCCAAAGGGATCGGCTTTGTTCAGCATGGACGGCTTGAGATCCCAGCCGTAATTATGCTCCCGGTTGGTCGAATCCTCATCACCGGGTTTCTGTGCCACCATGCTCGAACGCAGCTTGATGGTAATCTTGTCCCACGCCTCGGCCGGCGGAATAGTTCCGTCTTTAGTGGAGAACTTCAGCGTCATCTGCAGCCGGTACTTATCCCGGCCGTCGGAGACATCCATCAGCGCGTTGTCCGTTTTTGTCCAATTGGCCCACATGGTCTCGTTCTTGGTCACACCCTGGTCATTGGTCAGGAGGGATTCATAGGATTTGGCAAAATTTTTAAAGGTCTCCTTGTAATAGACCAGTTCCTCCAAATGCTCCTTGGCATCCTGCAGGGGTTTGATCTTGGCCTGCAGCTGTGCGTCTGTCAGGCTCTCATCCAACACCGCTTTCAAGGCCTCCTCATATGCGGTGCTGTAGGCCTGAGCCGATTCGGGAGTGTACCGGGACGTATCGAACTTATCATGGATGGCCGTCCACAGCTGTTCCCGGGCCCCGCCCTGCGTGCTGTCGACGATTTTAACATCCTCCAGTTTCATGGTGTAGCCGGCTTCCAGCTTTTCCGTGCTGGCAATAACAAAAATGCATTTTTCCACTTTGGTCCAGTCCATATTGCCTTTGGCGTTGGTATTCAGCAGGGAAAGCGGAATATCGATGTAATTGACACCGGATTTCAGGTTTAGCCCGATCTTATCGATATCCCATCCATAGTTGTTTTCGCCGTTTTTATCGACCGACCGCAGCTTTATCCAGCCCCGGCCGAACGCCGCTGCATCGCTGACCGAATCGTCCGGCTTGGTCAGCGTCACCGTCGCCCGGAAATGCAGGTCGCTCAGCATGTGTGTATTAAAATTGACAATTCCTTGGTCTGAAACCTTCCAGTCCGCGTAAAGCTGTTTATTGGGAATCTTTGAGGTGTCATAGTCCCCTTCCATCTTGGAGAAGCTCGCCACCACGTATTCCTCGCTGCGCTGCAGGAAATGGATGGTATACTTGACGACTTGGTCGCCCTTGGTCAGGGTAATGACCGTATCGCCCGGAACAGCGGTCGCTTTGGATTCGGTCACCGCGGCGCCTTTAGAGTCATAGGTTACGGTTGGCACCGTATTTCCGGTCACCGGGTAATAGTACTCGGTGATGGCCGGGGAGAATCCCGGCAGGCTCTGGCCGTTCACCTGGATATCGTCAAGAGACAGGTCGTCGATAACCGCCACCGCGTAGGAGGCGGATTTGGTGCTATCACCGACTGTCACCGTCACGGTAATGGTCGCCAATCCTTTGCCTACCGGTGTGACCACTCCGTTTTCGTCAACCGTCGCCACTTGCGGACGGTTGCTTTCATAACGGATTGTCGCTTTGCCGGATTTGAGATCCAGGAACGTATCGTCCTGCATGGTGACCGCCAGATCGGTCGTCACCGTTTTGCCGGGTTTGGCCGCGTTCAGCTTGGTGCCGCTCGGGGTCGCCGACACGGTGCTGATCGCTTCTTTCCGTTCGCCGGACAGGGTAAACGTGGTTTTCAGCGCGGCCGTCTCATCCGAGGACGGACCGACAAACAGGGTATAGGTTCCCTGGTCATACACGTTTTTCTGCTGGTCTTCATTCCAGAAATAGCAGTCACTGACATCCAGCGTCAGAGGAACGGTTCTGGTTTCACCCGCGGCAATCTCCACTTTTTCAAAGGCTTTCAGCTGTTTGAGGGGGCGCAGCAGTCCGTCCGCCAGCGGCGATTTCACATATAACTGCACCACTTCTTTGCCGGCCGTGCGGCTGTTGTTTTTAACATCCACCGTGGCTTTGATCGTGCCATCCGGCGTCACGGTGTTCGTATCCAGCTTGAGATTGCTGTACTCAAACTGGGAATAGCTCAGGCCATAGCCGAACGGGTAGCTGGTATGGCCGGTAAAATACTGGTAAGTCCAGCCGCCGTTTTTATAATCCTTGCTGGCCAGGTCATAATCATCGATGGTTTGCAGTTCGCTGTTATAGGCATACCAGGTAAAAGGCAGTTTCGCCGATGGGTTGGCGTCGCCGAACAGCACCCGCGCCAGCGCGTTGCCCTGCGCCTGTCCATTGTTGCAGGTCCACAGCACCGCCGGGGTGAGATCCTTAAACGATTCGATCTCCACCACACCGACGGTCTGCAAATGGCAGATGGTACGGGGGTTCAGCTCGGCAACGGTTTTCACCAGCACATTCTGGTTGTTCCACAGCGCAATATCCGTGCGGTCGGCGCCTTCAGCCGAGTTGACGCCGCCCATGCAGGCGATGACAACATCCGCTTCCCGAATGGTCTTTTTCTCGGCCTCTGTAAAAGAAACCGGCGACTCGTTGCTGCGGAACACGACATACAGATCCCTCTTGTCGTAGCTGCCGTTGGAATTAAATCCGCTGATGGTTTTATAGGTCGAATTGGAGCCGGTCTTCTCGGTTTGCAAAGAGGCCAGCATGCCGCCGTCCGCGTTGCCATAATGCACTTCAATGTTTCCAAGCAGGCTCTGGTCGCCGCCGGCAATGCTAATCTGCACGTTGTTGGAATCCTTAATGTCGACATTCTTGAACTCGATGACCGCATCGGGCTGGATGAACCGGAAGTTGTTGGTTCCCTCCAGCTCGCAGCCGGTATAGGACGACGCATCGGTGGGTTTCAGCACCACCTTAGAGCCATTCTCCTTAGTGATGGTGATCTCCGCCATGTTGCACATATACGCGTTGCTGCTGGCGGATTTGCCGGAAATATAGGTGATTTTGCTTTTATCGACAAATTTTTCCACACCCTGCTGAGGCGTCGACAGATTTTTGTCGCTCGGCGTACCGGAGTAGCCGCCCAGGACATTCTGCTGTGCCAGCGGGCCGACCATGACGACTTTCTGCATGGCGTTTTTGTCCAAAGGCAGGATAGGCGTATTATCCCCACTGCCTTTCGGCGCCTCATTTTTCATCATGACAATGGTCTCGGTTGCCGAATCCTCAGCCAGCTTGACGTGATCGTCGCTTTCGATCTGCTTATCCCAGGAATAGTCGTCGCCGCGATAAGCGACTTTTTCGGTCGGATCAAACTCGCCGGTCTTCATACGGGCGGTAAAAATGCGGGTCAGAGCGCGGTCGATGGTATCCTCGTCCAGGATTCCGGCATTGACAGCCGCCACAGCCTTGTTCGGATAGGTATTGCCGCAGTCCATATCGCAGCCGGCGGCCAGACAAAGCGCCACCGAACCCTCTTCTGTTACATAGCCGTCAGCATCCTCATATTTTTCATAACCGCTCAGCCCCCAGTCGGAGGGACGCCAATGATGGTTGGTCACAGCGGAAATAATCCGAATAGCGCCGCAATCGGACACGACGAACCCGTCGAATCCGAACGTCTTGCGTAAAAGCGTATCCAGCAGATACGTATTGCCAGAGGACGGTACATGGTTCACCATGTTATAGGCGCTCATTACCGAATTAATATCGGTATTCTGAATGACGCCTTTGAACGACCGGGTAAAGTAGTCCCGCAGGTATACATTGGAAACCGACGAGCTGCCATTTTCTCGGTTATATTCACTGTTGTTGGCCGCGTAATGCTTTAAGGTAGAGATGACCTTGAGATAGGGCGTATTATCCGCCGCGCCCTGGTAGCCGTTGACAAAGCCGGTGGCAATTTGGGTGGTTAGATAGTTATCCTCGCCATAGCCCTCATGGTTGCGTCCCCAGCGGGGATCGCGGCTCATGTTGATGGTGGGGCACCAATAGGACAAATCGCGCAGGCCCTTGTTGCTGTAAGCCCGTGCCTCATCGCCCGACGCGCTGCCGATTGCCTCAATCAGCGCCGGGTCCCAAGAGGCAGCCATGGCGATGGAATACGGGAACGACGTGGCAAACTGGCCCTCACCCTTTTTGGTGTTGGCCACGCCATGCAGGCCCTCGTTCCAATAACCATATTTGGGAATCCCCAGCCGGGGAATCGCCGGCGTGGAATTGCCCAGCTGTGACACCTTTTCGGTCAGCGTCAGGCGAGACACCAAATCGGCTGCCCGCTCCTCAAACGAATAATCGGTATTCCAAAACAATGGCTTTTCCTCCTCGGCATCCGCCGTCGGCAAACCCGCTGTCAGCGGCAGGGCCAGTCCGCCCGCTGCCATAACGGCTGCCGAGCAAATTGCCAGCAGTCTCTGTTTTGACTGTTGCATGCTCTCATCCTCTCTTTTACTTTGATACTCCTTATCCAAACACGTTTTTGATTCGGATACTTTCATAAAAAGTATACTAAATCTCCTGTCCCTTAGCTATTCAAACGTTGCGTATTACCAGTCATAAATTGCAGATATCTCTTTTTGCCTAAAGCACAAACCGCCGGAGGGCGCTTCATTCCCTCCGGCGGTTTACTATTACATCAGGTTGACCCGTCATCGGTCAATCCAGACTGTTCATGGTCAGGCCGGTAATCAGTTTGGGATAAAAATAAGTAGACTTCTGCGGCATTTTTTCCCCGGCGGCCGCCACATCGCGGATTTCCTCCACCCGGGTGGGATTCATCAGGAAGCATCCCTGGTAACGGCCCTCACGTACGCCCTTCACCGCTTCGTCCATAGAGCGGGTATAGGTCAGGTTCGTCTGGTTGGCCATGTTCTCTTTGTCAATGCCCATCAGCCGTTCCAAAATAAGCGTATGCAGCACATTAACGTCCAGTTGTCGAGAGACCGGCGAAACATCCGGCAGGAATATATCCATTACCGCTGGATCTTTCAACACCAGCATAGCCGCCGCATCGCCGCCGGTATACCAGCCAAACGCCTTTTGTCCCGCGTTATATGCCGCATCCAAGCGATCTTTGACCGCCTTTACCGGTACATCCCGCTCCACGTCGAACCAGGCTTCACAGGCGGTGGTAATCCGCTGCGCGTCGAACCCCGGAATATCCCGAATCAACCGATGGGTGGGAAATACTACCAGTCCGGGATGGCTCAATTCCACCAGCATCATCATCACATAATCGGCGCCGGTACCCTTTGGAACACCCTGCCCATAGCAATAATCACGATACCGCAGCGCGGTCTCATACCGATGGTGCCCGTCGGCTATGTAAAATTTCGTATCCCGCAGCTTCTTCTGTATGGCGGCGATCATCTCCGGGTCGGTCATGGCCCACAGGCGATGGAGCAGCCCGTCTTCATCCGTCATCTCGATCAACGGTTTCTCCCCGCGCGCGGCGTCGAGCAGGCGCTCCACTTCCCCGCTGTCTTCCCGGTAAAGCGAATAAATATGGCTGAAATTACTGTGCGTCGCCTTCATCAGCTGGAAACGGTCTTCCTTCGCCTTCGACAATGTGAATTCGTGCGGCAGTACAATTCCTTTGGAAAACTCCTCCAAATGCGTCTGCGCGATCAGGCCGCCGACCGTCCGGGTCTGCCCTTCCACCGTAAATTCAATATCGTAAATATAAAACGCCGCCTGGCCGTCCCGGCGAAGGATTCCCTCTTCCTGCCAGCGGCGCAGAGTTTCGCCGGCTGTCGCATACGGGTCCGCTCCATCACGAGGCAGCTCCAGCCGAATGATATTATGGGGGTTTGCTTTCAGATAGGCCTGCCGCTGCTCCTCACTAATAATATCATAGGGCGGGCAGGTGAGTTCTTCAATGTGTCCCGCCTGTTCCGTAAACCGCCAGGCGCCAAAAGGGCGAATGTCCGCCATAATATACGTCCTCCTTCATAAAAACAGGCATATGGCTCGCCATATGCCTGTGCTCTATTGGTTTATCGATGGTCTCCCAGGAAAAACAGCGCCAGGGTACCCGGGCCGGAATGGCTGCCGATAACCGTACCCACATAATTGATCAGGAAGGTTTTGCAGCCCAGTTCCTTTTCAATCATGGCCTGCAGCTTGAGAGCATCGGCTTCACAGTCGCCATGGCTGATAAAAACAGTCTGGTCTTTCACATTGTCCCAAACCGTTTCTTTCATGCGCTTGAGCAGCGCCTCCAGCGATCCCTGCCGGCCGCGCGCTTTGCTGACCAGGATCAAATGACCTTCGTTATCGACATGGAGGATCGGTTTGATCCCGACCAGGGAGCCCAGGATCGCCGACGCCTTGGACACCCGGCCGCCCCGGTGCAGATGCATCAGGTCGTCGACCGTGAACCAGTGGCACAGGTTGAGCTTGTGCTCCTCCAGCCAGCGGGCGTTCTCCTCAAGGTCCATACCCGCCTTACGGTTCTCATCCGCGTAATAGACCAGCAGGCCTTCGCCCAGCGATGCGGCCAGTGTATCCACCACCACCAGGCGGCGTTCCGGATACTTCTCCCGCAGTTCTTTCGCGGCGCTTTCACAGGAGGCATACGTGCCGCTCAGTCCACTGGAAAAAGCCACGTGCAAAACGTCTTCTCCGGCCGCCAAAAACGGCTCGACAAAAGCGGTGAAGGCAAAGGAGTTCACCTGCATGGTGGTCGCCGGCACGCCGTCGCGCAGTTTGTTATAGAACTCCGGCAAAGACATTTGCACATCCGGGCCTTCGGTATATTCCTTTCCCTCCAGCATGAAGCCCAGACCAATACAGGCAATATCATGCTCTTTCAAAAACGATTGGGGCAGATCGCTGGTGGAATCTGTTGTTATCCGATAACCCATCCTTCATCCTCCTGTTCGCCAAGGCGTATTAATGAATCTATGTTACCGTATTTTACGGCCAGTGTCAAGATTTCGCCGCAAAAAAGCCCCCGGACCGCTGTTATCGCGACGCTTCGGCCGTTTCCGAGTGCCACCACTCCTCATACAGGCCGGCCAGCCGTTCATGGCCCGTGCGGTTGGGATGAATAAAGTCAGACGACAGATAAACGGCGCCATGTCCGGCAAAGGCGGCGGCTACGTCCAGAATACGCACCCGGTCGTATTTTTCCGCCGTTTCGCGGAGGGCGGCGTTGACTTTGTCGATCAGCGGAATGGCTACCGACAAGGATTCGCTGCGATCAAGGGGATTATACAGCGTCTGCACTACGATAAACGAATCTGGAAACAGGCGGGTCAGAGACTGCAAAACAGCGTCCAGGTTCTGTTTCATGCCGTCCACCGCCGCCGTATAGGCCGCTTTTCCCGACAGCTCCTTGGCTTTTTCCGCCAAAGAGTCCCACACGCTATGTGGTCCCTGTCCGTCTGTACCGGTAATCAGGCCCGCCAGCGTCACCATCAATTCCGCGTCACGCAGGAGAGGGCGCAGCACGTCGTTGCCGCCAGCCGACACGGCGATCACCTGCGGCTCTCCCACCCCTTCGGTCACGTCGTCCAATCGATTTACCAGGTCTTCGGTGGTCCATCCGCTCACCGCGTTGTTATGATATCCGTCGTCGGGCAGATTCCACGCCTTTTTTAACAAGGCTCCGAAACAGGCTTCGGAATCCACGCCGGTTTCTCCGTTCGTTTTGTCCATGTAGCCTTCCGCGATCGAATCCCCCACGATCAGCAGGGACTCCGGCTGTACGGGCAGAGACGGTGCGCCGTTCGTTTTTACAGACCGGCAGCCGCCCATCGCCGTCACGGCTGTTACAGCAGTCAAGATAACCGCCGCCAGCCGCCGGCCCTTTTGGCGCAGCATCATTCCCTTGTCCTCCTCTTGCAGAATCGGTCTCCACCGGCAAAGGGTCTTTTCTTTAGTATACCGCCCCTTCGGCGGAATATCAAGAAATGTCCCCGCTGCGCATCTGAAAACAATAAAAAGCGGCCGATACGCCCTCAGTTCGTATCGGCCGCCGTTTATTCGGTTTTATCTGTAGCAGAAATAGGTGATGGTACCGCCGCCCTCAATAGCCCGGTACACGCCGCTCCCCTGAGGGAAGCCCGCCTGGAACAATACGTTGGACGGGCAGCTCCACTGGCCCTCCAACACTTCCCGGGCAATCCGGTAAGCGCGTTTCACCGCGTTTGAGGAGGTGTCCGTTCCCGCCGGGAACACGACGCCGTTCTGCCAAATGCCGTAATACTGCCCGTGCTGGGTGAGAACGCCACGCACAGTGTTCGGGAACAAGCTGCTGCGCACGCGGTTCATCACAACACAACCAACCAGAGCGCGGTGTTCATCCGTCAGATAATCGCTGCCCGCCTCACGGTATATGGCAACCGCCAACGCGTAAACGTCATCCTCGGTATAGGAAGCATTGCCGCTGGACGCTCCCTTGGTCACCGCTGTCTGGGTCTGTGCTTTTGTAGCCGGGGCTACGTACGTGCCTTCGATTTTTTTCTGTTCTACAGCCTGCTTGACAACCTTGGTTTCCAGCAGATTGCTTTCCACCACTTCGCCGTCCACCAGGCGCTCCCGGAACGTCAGCGCCTGCTGACCCTCCTGGCCTTTCACCTCGATTTTGGAGGTGCCCTTTTTCATCGTCTTGTCATACGTGACAGCCGTTTTAAAGGGGATCGTTTCTGTTTTAATGGTATCCCGGTAGGTGACCCGCTGAACGGTTATCTCCATATCCGGAACCAGCGCGTCGTCCAGGGACGCGGACACAATGTCGTCCTTGCCCAGCGTGACGCCTACTGTCTCCAACGCGGAACCGACGGTGCCGGAAGACATCCGCAGCAGCGTGTACGCGCCGTCGGCGATGATCTTCACATCAAAGTCGGCCTGCATCTGCCGCGCCTGAGCGGGCAGATCCGCCTGTACCACATAGGGATTGTTTTGCATGCTCAACACGACTTTGTCTGCCGGGACACCCGCCACCGCGTCCGCGGTAACCGATGCAAAGGCAACAACGCCTGCGCTTCCGACGGCCAATACCGATGCTGCAAATCCTCTGTGGCTCACAATGCGCGCAACATTGGAGGCAATACGATATATGGTATCCATAAGCTATCCTTTCCGTCGGGCAACCCGTAAAATTTGAGGGGGAGGGTTACCCGCTTCCAGCGGCGACCAAACGGTCACCGACCCGTAACGTGTCGGGTAGCTTGTATTATACTCGGCAGTTCACACGCTGTCAAAAGCCTTGGCAAAGCAATTTTCGTTTACTTTTCACAAAGATAAACGAATTGTTTAAAATGTTGCCCCAAATAAGTTTTCAACACCCCCTGTTGAAAGTTAAAACGGCCCTTTGTCGAAAGTTAAGGGATTTCCAGTGAATATGCACTATATATCCAAAACCGAAACGCCATTTGGTATAAAACGCCCTTTTATTTTCCACTTTTTTCCAAATTTGGATTTTCTAATTTCCACGGGAAAAATTTTCAGGAAATTTGTGCAATCAACCAAAAGTTACACATCTGTAATCTTTGAAAAAGCCGAAAAAAATACATTTTCAATGAATAATTACCGGCCTAATGGCATATATTCCCGGGATCGAAAGGAATATTCATTAGTTTTTCGTATTATTTATTCATTTTCCGACATTTTCCCAGCGGATTCGAGAGCCCGCAAAAACGGGGTTCCGTCCTCCAGCACCAGAATACCGGCCTCGTCGCACTTCAACATCCGCATATCCGAATGGGTGTATTTCTTGATATCGCGGATCCGGTACTGGTCGCTCCCGGTCATAAAGGTGATGGCCATCCCCCGCCTTTTCGCCCGGCCGGTCCGGCCGATACGGTGAAGATAATACTCGTTTTCCTCGGGGATATCGTAGTTAAATACCACCTCAACGTCATCCACATCGATGCCGCGCGCGGCCACGTCGGTCGCGACCAAAATCTCAAATTTCCCCTCCCGGAACCCGGCCATCACCCGGTTGCGCTGGGCCTGCGGGATATCCCCGTGCAGGCAGTCGACCGACCATCCCATCCTGGCCAAACGCTCCGTAAGCACCCGCACCGTATCCTTGCGGTTGGCAAACACCATGGCCCGGTGAATATCCAGCCGGTCAAGAATGGTGCGCATATCCTGCATCCGCTGGCTGCCCGCGGACATGAGGGTAAACTGCGCGATGTTGGGGCGATTGTCCCCTTCCGCCGCGACCGTAATCTCCACCGCGTCCCGCTGGTACTCCCAGGCGACGTCCATCACTTCACGCGAAATGGTGGCGCTGAACATCACCATCTGCGTATCGCCGGGGGTTTGGTTCAAAATCCTGCGGACATCCTTGATAAAGCCCATTTTCAGCATTTCATCGGCCTCATCGAGAACCGCCGTATAGACGTTGCCCAGAAAAATCGTGCCCCGTCCCATATGGTCGAGCAGACGGCCGGGAGTCGCCACCACAATTTGGGGATGCTTTTGCAGCGCTTTTCTTTGCCGGTCCATCGGCTGGCCACCGTATATGCAGGCAATTTTCACATCCGGCCGAAAGGCGGCCAGCTCGCGCAGCTCTTCCGCGATCTGCACGCATAGCTCCCGGGTGGGACAAACCACCACCGCCTGGATATCCTGTGTATCGTCCCGCAGGCATTCCATCAGCGGAATGCCGAACGCACAGGTTTTACCCGTGCCGGTCGGCGCTTTGGCAATGACGTCCCGTCCGGCCATCATTTCCGGTATGGTTTTCACCTGTACCGGAGTGGGGGCTTCAAAACCCATTTTCCGAAGCGCCTTTAATACCGGGGCGCTGAGATTTAGTCCCTCAAACCCCCGCTTGTCTTCACTCATCATCCATAGTCCTCTCTTTTATACCTTATTATATATAAAGGCGATTATTCCCATAGCTTTTCCGGGTATTGGCCTTTGTCCACCAAGCTACGGATTGCCTGTGTCACCTGTTCACGGTCAGCTGTGTAGGTCATGCCATACCAACGGTCGGCGGTACGCAGCACTTTAACATCCGCAGACCCGTCAGCCACCATGCGATCCACAGCCGCCGGCAAATAAAATTCCGCCTTAAGGGGGTCCTTCTGCGGCTGATCCAGAAAATCCTGGAACCCCTTTTCAAAAGATGCGGCGGCTCCCGCCGGGAATCCCCAGCAATTCATGGACACCGGGCAGTCCGGCGTCAGCTCCTGCCAGGAAGCGCCGTCATCTTCGGTATACGCCACCTTGCCCTGCCGGCGCTCAATATGCGTGCGTTCGGTCAAGTCCATCAGGTAACCGTTCTCATCCACCGTACAGATGCCGCGCGATACATATCCGTTATCGGTCAGCGTATTGTCCAGCACATAACCGGCCATGGCCAGATGATGCTTACCGTCCGCCGGCGTCGAAGCCGTTAAAAACTCCGCCATCAGCCGGTAGCTGTCCCGCCCGTAAAAATCATCGGCGTTGATGACCATAAACGGCCCCGTCAGCTTGTCCAGGCTGCACAGCACCGCGTGGCCGGTTCCCCACGGCTTCACTCGTCCCGAAGGAACGGTATAGCCCTGCGGAAGCCGGTCAAGCTCCTGATAGGCATATTCTACCGGAATCCGGGCCGCCAGCCGATCACCAATGGTACGGCGGAAGGTATCCTCGATTTCCTTTTTAATGACAAATACGATTTTCCCAAATCCCGCCTGAACGGCGTCGTACGTGGAATAATCGATGATCATCTCTCCGTGCGGACCTACCGGGGTAATCTGTTTCAGGCCTCCAAAACGACTGCCCATGCCTGCGGCCATAATTAAAAGCGCCGGCTTCTCCATGCAACGCAACATCCTTTCCTACGCTTGTTTTCCCCATGCGACCATGTTATAATAATGGCAATTTCTGCGGTTCAAATCACCGTCCTGTGCCAACTCCCGTTAATTCGGCAAACGGTCTTTTACGGTGCGGCGGATACCGCCAAACCGCCGCATGGGATGGTATACTATACCTATTATAATAAGGAGTGAGGGAAATGGCAATACTTATTACCGGCGGCAGCGGATATATTGGCAGCCATACCTGTCTGGAAATGCTGAATGCCGGCTACGATATTGTTGTGGTGGACAATTATTCCAATTCCAAGCCGGAGGTCAACCGGCGGGTACAGGAGCTGTCCGGCCGTCAGTATTCGGTATATGAGGGCGATATACGTGACAAAGCGCTGCTGAGCCGCGTTTTTTCCGAACACGCCATTGAAGCCGTTATTCATTTTGCGGGGCTTAAAGCGGTGGGTGAATCCACCGTTAAGCCGCTGTTGTATTACGACAACAACGTGGCCGGCACCATCACTCTTTGCGAAGCCATGGCCGCTGCCGGCTGCAAACGGATGATTTTCAGCTCGTCGGCTACCGTCTATAATGCCGATTTGCCCTCTCCCCGTACCGAGGATATGGCCACCGGCGGCGTATCCAATCCCTACGGCCGCACCAAGTATATCGTCGAGGAAGTGTTAAAGGATGTCTGTGCCTCCGATCCGGACTGGTCGGCTGTTCTGCTGCGCTATTTTAATCCGATAGGCGCCCATGAAAGCGGCCGCATCGGCGAAGATCCGCAGGGGATTCCCAACAACCTGATGCCATACCTGTCCCAGGTAGCTATCGGCAAGTTACAGCGGCTGTCGATTTATGGGGACGACTACGAAACCCCGGACGGTACCGGCGTACGGGACTATCTGCATGTGGTGGATCTGGCACGCGGTCATGTGGCCGCTGTACGGTATGCGCTCAGCCATACCGGCGCCGAACCATTCAATTTGGGCACCGGCACCGGTTACAGCGTGCTGGATATGGTCCGGGCGTTTGAAGCGGCCAATTCCATCACCATTCCCTGTACGGTCGCGCCCCGCCGGCCCGGCGATATCGCCACCTGCTATTCCGATCCGTCCAAAGCCAAGGCCATTCTCGGCTGGCAGGCGGAGAAGACACTGGAGGACATGTGCCGGGATTCCTGGAACTGGCAGACGCGCAATCCGCATGGCTACGATGAATAGCGCCTGGCCAAAGGCCCGTACGGAAGCGGAGATGCTGAGACAGGTGCTCGATTTTGCCCGGGAGCATCCCTCTGTTCGGGCGGTGACGCTGGAAGGGTCGCGCACCAATGTGAACATACCGCGGGATGACTTTCAGGATTACGACATCACCTTTCTGGTAACCAATATGGAGGCCTTCACAGCCAGTGACGAATGGTTGTCCGCCTTTGGTAACATCATCCTGATGCAGAAACCGGAAGATATGGAACTGTTTCCTTCGGAAATGCCGGGATATTCCTATCTTCTCCTGTTTTCCGATTATGTCAAAATGGACCTGACCCTGCTGCCGCTTACGCAAAGGGAGGACTATTTCGGCAGTGATAAGCTGATACGGGTGTTGCTGGATAAGGACGGGCTTTGTCCGCCAATGATTCCCACCGACATCGACTATCACATCCAAAGGCCGACGGCCCGGATGGCAGACGACTGCTGCAATGAATTTTGGAACACAACAACCTATGTGGTGAAAGGCCTTTGCCGGCAGGAAATCCTTTTTGCCATCGATCACCTGCAGATCGTCCGGCAGGAATTGCTGCGGATGCTCTCCTGGCAGATCGGGATGGAACGCGGCTTTGATTTCAGCCTGGGGAAAAATTATAAATTTATGCAGGCCTATCTCCCCGCACCCCAGTGGGAACAGCTGGTGCGCACCTACCGGATGGATGGTTACCCGCAGGTATGGGACGCTCTGTTCCTGTGTCACGACCTTTTCCGGGAGACGTCCAGACAGATTTGCCATTTTGCTGCCTGTCCTTATCCGTCCTATGACGAAGTGATCACCCGGTATACACAGGATATGTATAAGGCGTATCCGCCAAAATGAGCCAGACTCCATTTAGCCTTCTTATAAACAAAACGGC